>CAJANQ010000351.1 GCA_903941145.1 uncultured Actinomycetes bacterium | reverse complement strand
GGGGGAGGTCCATCCGTACCCAGCTGGCGGTGCCGGCCCGGCGGGAGGACAGACCGGCGGCCGTCAGGAAGCCGGCCTGGAGCGAAGCGGCAGCCTCGTCGCTGGCCTCGACGACCAGCGAGGACCGTCCGCCGGTGGCCGTGGCCAGACCAACTGCCACCGCGGTTGCAGCGTGGGCCGACAGGCCCGGGCCCAGCCGGCCGAGCCGCGGGGACACCGCGCCTGCTGAGACGGTGGCGCGGAGCAGGACCTCGTGCCCGGCCGGCTCCGGCTCGAACTGCCGTGCCGCGGCAGCGGCAAGCGGACCGAGGCCGGGAACGAGGGTCGCGGCCGCCCGCTGTGCGCCCTCGGCCGCCAGCAGACCGTGGACGTCGTCGTCGGCGACCTCCCAGAGCGTGCGGTGCTCGACCTCCGCGCCGACCGACACCTCGGCCTCTGCCCGGAGCGGGTGGACCGGGGTGGCGGTGGTGGCCCCGCACCCGGCCTCGACGGTGGCGCCGACGGCCGCGACGCCTGCCACGCCGACGACGTCGCTGACGGTGACCCTGCTCCGGGCGCCGTCGAGCTCCTCGACCCTGGCCTGCACGGAGCGGCGGCCCTCGAGCGGACCGACGTCGACGAACCCGCCGAACCGGAGGAAGGACTCGGACCGGCTCAGGCGCGGTGCCGCAGTTCGGCCGGGCCTGTCCGACCGGGCTGCCGTGCGCTGCTGCTCCGTCTGTCGACGGAGCTCAGTTGCTGCGGCCGTGCACCGCTGGGTGGCCGAGCGGACCACGGCGCGGTCGGTCGCCCAGCGGCGGGAGAACACTGCCGCTGCCGGACCGTGCCACCCGGAGCGTTCGAGCGCACGGTCCACGCGGCCGGCGGCGTCGGCGAGCGTCCGTGCGGCCCGGTCGAACGACGCGGCCAGGCGCTGGAGGTCGTCGGGGTCGGCCCCGAGCCGTCGTGCGGAACCGGCCATGCGGGCAGGGTACGAACCATTGCGAGGTTGGTCGCCGGGGACGGGTCCCCGGTACGTTGCCCGCATGGTCATGGCAGATCGCGAAGGGGTCGAAACCGCGTCGGTGCCCGTCACCGCGGTGACGCTGCTCGGTCTGGCCGAGCAGCTCACCAACTCGGTGCTCCGTCTTCCGTTCCACCGGCCGTTCGACGGACCGGCCGGTCCGGTGACGAACCTGGGCCAGAACTTCACCCGACACATCATCCGGTCGTTCATGGGGTACTCCTCGTCGCTGCCGATCGAGGAGTTCCGGTCGATGGAGCGCCTGCTGGACGGGCTCTGCAAGGTCGTGATGCCGTTCTGGGCGCGGTTCCGGGACGAGGTGGACCTCCACGAAGGCACCGTCGGTGGCGTGCCGGGACTCTGGTTCCGGCCTCGGCACGTCGAACCCCGTGCCACTGCGCTCTACCTGCACGGTGGCGGCTACATCGGGACGTCGCCGTACATGTACGCCGCGTTCATCGCAGGGCTGGTCAAGGGGTCGCGCTGCGAGGTGTTCGTCGCTGACTACCGGCTGGCCCCCGAGTTCCCCTACCCCGCGGGCCTGCACGACGCCCGTGACGCCTGGGAGGTGCTCTGCAAGGAGAGCGGCGACCGCACCCTGCTGGTCGGCGGTGACTCCGGTGGCGGCGGCCTGGCCACCTCGCTCGTGCAGCTGCTGCACCGGACCAACGGCCGCAAACCTGACGGGCTGGTCCTACTCTCGCCCGAGGTCGACCTGGACTTCGGTGACCAGTCCGTCACGGACAACGCCCGCTTCGACATCCTCCCCTGGAACATTCCGGTGACCGCGTACCTGAAGGGTGTCGACCCCGACGACGGACTCGTCTCCGCGGTCTACTCGGACGTCTCGGGGTACCCGCCCACGCTGGTGGCCTGGGGCAGCCACGAGATGTTCCGTGACTCGTGCGCCCGGTTTGCCGAGGCGTTGGAGGCCGAGGGCATCAGGACGTTCACGATCGAGGGCGAGGGGATGTACCACGTGTACCCGATCGTGGTGCCGTGGTCGGCGTCCGGCCGCACAGTGGTCGAGGAGATTGCGCTGTTCGTCGCAGCCTGCGAAGGGCTCTTGTCCTTCGACGAGGACGCAGTGTCCGAGCCCGACCTCGGGAACCCGGTGCAGCGGGACTAGCTGCTGCGGCCTGCAAAGTGGGTTACGAGTCGAGCCCGAAGAGCTTGGCGGCATTGCCCCGCAGGAACTTGGGCCAGACCTCGTCCTTGAACGGCACGTTCGGGAGCTCGGCCGCGATCCGCTCGTAGGTCAGCCCCGCGGGGAAGTAACCGGCGTACAGCACCTTGTCGGCGCCCCGACTGTTGGCGTAGTCGACGATCGCCTTGGGGTAGTGCTTCGGGGCGAACGCAGAGGTGGAGTAGTAGAGGTTCGGCCACTTGAGCATGAGCTTCACGGCCAGGTCGGTCCACGGGTCGGCGCCGTGGCGCATG
>CAJANQ010000350.1 GCA_903941145.1 uncultured Actinomycetes bacterium | reverse complement strand
GCATAGACGATCCCGGCCGGGTCGAGCTCGAGCGACACCCACGGGGCGATGCACGCCGCGTCGACCGCATGGTCGGCCCCCGGCCGGGAAGTCGCCCAGGCAGTGCGTGCGGCCTCGTCCATCCGCTCAACCTACCGGCCGTTCCGCGGCGTACCGTCGAGACACGGTCGGCGCGGGCCTGACTAGAGGCGTTCGCCCGGGCAGTCCTTCATCTCGCCGGCCGTCGACCACCATGGCGATGCAAAGGAGCCCGCGGTTCTCGCCCTCGAACTTCGTCCTGTCCGACAGGTCGAGCCAGGACGCGGTCCAAGGGGCCGGGTCGGTCAGGCCGTAGCGGCGCGGGGCCCCGACTTTCCGTCTTGCTCGGAGCGAGCCGCCAGGAACGCCGCGGCGCCGTTGAGCCGGACCTCCACCGTGTCGCCCACCTGCAGTCCCGGCGTGCTGCGCCGGGGGGCCGGGACGACGAGCTCGGTGCCGCCCGGGAGCCGCACCGTGACCCCTACGTGCTCCGTGAAGGTCCGCACGGCCAGCACTTCGGCGGAGCCGCCGGGGGCGGGATCCACCACCACGTGGCCCGGCCGCACCAGCAGGTCGCCGTGCGTGGCGCCGCTGTCGAACCCGATCTCAGTCAGGGGGACGGTTCCGAGCGGCGTCTCGACGGCGTCCCCGGAGCGGTGCCCGTCCAGGGTCAGGACCCAGCCGGCAGCAGCCGCGACCTCTGCCGTGTGCGGCCGGTCGTACAGGTCGATCGGGCTGCCGGTCTGCACCAGCCGCCCGCCGGCGAGCACCGCCACACGGTCGGCGTTCCGGAAGGCCTCGCCGGCGTCGTGGGTGATGAGGAGCGCGGTCGCGCCGACGGAGGCCAGCGCCGCCGACACCTGCTCGCCCACCTCGGCCCGGAGCGACGCGTCGAGCGCCGAGAACGGTTCGTCGAGCACGACCAGCCGCGGGGCTGGTGCCAGGGCGCGGGCAAGGGCGACGCGCTGCTGCTGACCACCGGAGAGCTCGTGGGGCCTTCGGTCACCGAAGCTGCCCAGTCCGACCAGGTCGAGACACTCCTGCACGCGCGCGGCCCGGGACGGACCACGGGACAGCCCGAACCCCACGTTCGATGCGACCGAGAGGTGCGGGAAGAGCGCGCCCTCCTGGGGCACCACTCCGACCTGCCTGGCCTCGGGCGCGACGAACCTCCGGCCGCCGGCGACGACCTCGCCGTCGAGGAGCACCTGGCCGGCCCGGGGCGACTCGAACCCTGCGACGATCCGGCCGAGCGTGGTCTTGCCGCTGCCCGACTCGCCCATCAGGGCCAGGACCTCGCCGGGCTCGACGGTCAGGTCGACGCCGTCGAGCACCCGGTGGTCACCGAAGGAGTGCTCGACCCCGCGGACCTCTAGCCGTGGTGGGCTCACACGACCTCCCGTCGGTCGACCGCACCCCGGCCCCAACGGGCCGCGACCAGTGCGGGCACGACCGAGAATGCCATGAGCGCGAGCGCGTACGGCGCCACCGAGGCGTCGTCGGACACCCCGGCCCACGCCCACAACCGGGTGGCGAGCGTGTCGGTGCCGGCGGGACGGAGCAGGAGCAGGGTGGGGAGCTCCTTCGCCGTGGTCAGGGCGACGACGGCGACACTCGCCGCTGCCGCGGGCAGCACGGCCGGCAGGGTGACCCGCAGGAACACGGTGCTCCGACGCCGCCCGGTGGAGCGGCCGACGTCGGTCAGTACCTCGGGCTGCTGCTCGAACGCCGCCTTCAGGGCGCCGAGGGCGAGCGACATCGTCAGCGCCACCTCGGCCAGCACGACGATGGGCCAGCGTTGGTAGATCGGCTGGAGCGCACGCACCCCGACGTAGACGAACGAGAGCGCGACGACGATCCCGGGCAGGCTGTGGGCGAGCATCACGGACCGCTCCGCGCCCACGGAGAGAACCGACCGGAAGCGGGCGGCCAGCCAGGCGAGCGGCAGCGTCACGACCACGGTCGCAACGGCGACCGTTCCGCCGAGCACCAGGGTCGTCACCAGGGCCCTGACGAACTCGCCCCCTTCCACCTCGCTGCCGCCCCTGGTCCACCACCAGAGGTAGGTGGCGACCGGGAAACCGACAGACGCTGCGGCAAGCATTCCGAGGCCCACTACCGCCGGCCAGCGCCACCGGCCGAGGGGGACCCGGACCGCTGCCCGTGCGACGCCCCGGCCGACGCGAGCGGCGTCTGCGCGGCCGCGGACGAGCGGCTCGGCCAGGACGAAGACCAGTGAGACGGCGACCAGCGCGCAGGCCAGCACGGCCGCCCGGGACGGGTCGAAGCTGGACCGGTACGCGCCCAGGATCACCCACGTGAACACCGGCACCCGCATGATGGCCACGGCCCCGAAGTCGGCGAGCACGTAGAGCGACGCCAGCAGGACGCCGGCGGCCACCCCTCGTCGGACCTGGGGGACGGTCAGCTGCAGCAGCACGGCGCCGGGCCGCTTGCCGAGCGACCGGGCCACCTCGTCCTGCGCCGGGTCCAGCGTCCGCAGGACGGCGGCGACGTACAGATGGACCAGCGGCACCGTCGCGAACGTCAGCACCAGGACGGCGCCGCCGATCGACGCAATGGCCGGCCACCACGAGACCCAGGCGTACGCCGCGACGTAGGAGGGGACGGCGAGCGGCAGCACGACCAGGACGTGCCACACCGAAGGGGCCGGCAGGTCCGACCGTTCGACCAGCCAGGCCGTGGTCGTGCCGACCACGCCGGCGATCAGCCCCACCGAGACGGCGAGCCCGACGCTCCGGAGCGCCAGCACCGCAACGTCGCTGTCGACCAGGACCTCGGTGACGCGGTCCCAGCCGGCCGCCCCGGCCTGGACCGCGAGGTACAGCAGGGGGACCAGCGCGAGCGCCGTCGCCACGAGCGCGACGGCACTGGCCGAGCGGGGAGCGTTGAGCGCCCGGGGCTGCACCACCTGTTCGACCAGTCCTGCCGGGCTATTTCTGGAGCAGCCCGGTCTCGGCAAGCAGTTCCTGCGTCACGGCCAGCGAGTCCAGGTCGGACAGGTCGATCTTCGGCGCGTCCAGGTCGGCCAGCGGCGGCAGGTCGGCCGCGGCCGGAACGCCCTCGACCAGCGGGTACTCGAACGTCTGCTCCGCGAAGTACTTCTGTGCGCCCTCGGCCAGCAGGTAGTCGACGAACTCCTGCGCGGCGGCCTTGTTGTCGGAGGACTTCAGGATGCCGACGCCGGCGACGTTGACGAGCCCGCCGGGGTCGCCGCCGCCGACGAACTGGTTCTTCGCCACGATGTTCTCGCTGCCGCTCTCGGCGACCTTCTCCAGCAGGTAGTAGTGGTTGACCAGGCCCAGCTCGACCTCGCCGGCGTCGACGGCGTCCCGGACCTGCGAGTTGCCCTCGTAGGCCTTCGGCTCCTGCGCTGCGAACTTCTCGAGCCATTCCTTTGCGCCGTCCTCGCCCCGCAGGACCCGGAGGCCCGTCACGAACGACTGGAACGACGCGTTCGACGGGGCGAACCCGATCTGCCCCTTGTACTTGGGGTCGAGCAGGTCGTCGATGTTGGTCGGCGGGTCGGTCACCTTCTCGGAGTTGTAGAGGATGACTCGCACCCGGCCGCTCGTGCCGACCCAGGAGCCGTCGGCGTCCCGGTAGGCCTCGGGGACCTGCTCGAGCACGGCTGCATCGAGCTCGCTCAGCAGCCCGGCCTTGGCGAGCGCGCCAAGGGCGCCGGCGTCCTGGGAGAAGAACACGTCGGCCGGCGAGGCGCTGCCCTCGGTGATGATCTGCGCGGCCAGCTCGCCGCTGTCGCCGGCACGGAGGTCGACCTTGATGCCGGTGTCCTTCGTGAACTGCTTGACCAGGTCGCCGATCAGCTCTTCCTTGCGGCCGCTGTAGACGACGATCCGCTGGTCCTTCGAGGACGCGCCGTCGGCGGCCGTCGTGGAGGTCGAGGCCGACTCGCCACCACATGCCGCCGCGACTGCAGCGACGAGCGCCACCGTTCCGAGGAGTACCAGAGCCGGACGGAGCGTCCTGCGACGGGGGGCTGGGGAGTGCTGCATGCGTGGACCTTTCACCGTGGAACGATCGAAGTAAAGCAACCTTTACTCAGATGGTTCAGTGCGGTCAACTAGGTGTGACGCCCGCCCGTCGGGATCAGCCGACGCAGCTGATCGTGTTCTTACGGACCTTGAGCGTGACCGGGGTGGACGACGTCACGCCCTTGACGTCGACGCCGAGCAGGTAGGTCGTCCCCACCGGCGTGGGCTTGGTGTCGCACCCCTTGCCGGGGATGCCTCGGTCGGCGCTGATCACCAGCTTCCCGTCGACCTTCTTGGCGGACTGGAACTGCAGCGACCAGCTGGTGCCGGCGACCTTGTCCCAGACCAGGACCGGCGTGAACCCGGTCGGGATGCTCGGCATCTGGTCGCCACCCTCCGGCCCCCACGCCGAGGCCTTCCACTCCTTGGAGGCCGACCTGGGGACGGTCACCTGCGGCGAGTCCGTGGAGCCGCCGCCGGGCGGCTCGGGCCGGTCGACGCCGGCGAGGAGCACCACCGACATCTGCATCGGCAACGAGGTCGTGGTCGCGTCGCCGGCCGCTGCGGTGGTGGCCGGGGCCGTGGTCGACGACCCCTTTGGGGTCGTCGTGGTGGCAGCTGAGTCGTCCTTGCCGCCGCATGCTGCGCAGAGCAGCGCCACGGCCACCAGGGACAGGAGGGAGGTGCGGGCCCGGTTCGACATCACCCGTGAGGCTAGGGAACCGGGC
Organism: uncultured Actinomycetes bacterium; assembly: GCA_903941145.1. Taxonomy (GTDB): domain Bacteria; phylum Actinomycetota; class Acidimicrobiia; order Acidimicrobiales; family Microtrichaceae; genus CAJANQ01. The sequence goes on along the minus strand of CAJANQ010000350.1, from coordinate 2,912 downwards.
AGAACAAAGGGGACCACCATGGCCGACCGGGTGGTCGCCGGGTTCCGCGGCGTATTCTCCCCGGCGACACGTACGCCGTCCACGACGCGCTCCCAGGGGGGACCCCAATGCCGAACCCGACGATCGACCCGGTGGCAGCTGCCGCCTTCCAGTTCCGTGGCCAGGACATCCCGTGGCTCGTCGACCACCGTGCCGAGCACCGGGCCGACCACACCTTCCTGGTCTGGGAGCCCAAGGAGGGCGAGTCCCGCACGTGGACCTACGCCGAGTTCGCCGAGGACACCAAGAAGGTCGCCGCCGGTCTGGCCGCCCACGGGGTGACGGTCGGCGACATGGTCCTGATCCACGCCGAGAACTGCCCCGAGGCCGTCATCGCCTGGTACGCCTGCGCCCGCGTCGGTGCGGTTGCCGTGACCACCAACACCCGCTCGGTCGCGAACGAGGTCAACTACTTCATCGAGCACACCCACTGCGTCGGCGCCATCACGCAGCCCAAGTTCGCGTCGCTTGTCGCCGAGGCCGGCCCCGACCTGGGCTGGGTCGTCGTCACCGACGACAACTCCGGCGTCCCGGCCACCGAGGAGCAACTCTCCCATGGCCAGGAGAACTTCTCCTCGCTGTTCGGCGACGCGGCCGCCGCGCCGTCCCGACCGGCTGATCCGATGCTGCCCGCCGGCATCCTCTTCACCTCGGGCACGACCTCCAAGCCCAAGGCCGTCGTGCACACCCACGCCAACGCACTCTGGGCCGCCAAGGTCAACCCGACCAACATCGACTTCGGGCCGGACGACATCTACCTGGCGTCGCTGCCGTTCTTCCACGTCAACACCCAGGCGTGGGCCATCTGGACCGTGCTCGGCACCGGCGGCACGGTCATCTTGCAGCCCAAGTTCTCGGCCTCGAAGTTCTGGCCGGTCATCGAGAAGTACGGCGTCACCCACATCTCGCTCATCCCGTTCGTCATCAAGGCGGCGTTCGAGCAGGGCATCCCCGAGAACCACACGGTCAAGGTCGGCGTGTTCGGCCTGATCATGCCGGTGCTCGAGCAGTTCATGAACATGCGTGTCGTTGCCGCGTACGGCATGACCGAGCTGGTCACCCACTGCATCCACGACAACCCGTACGAGACCTACCCCGAGCTGGCGATGGGCAAGGTGTCGCCCGGCTACGAGTTCATCGTGGTCAAGGAGGACGGCTCGCTCGCGGAAGAGGGCGAGATGGGTGAGATCTGGATCCGCGGCATCCGGGGCGTCACCGTCTGCCTGGAGTACCTGGGCAACGACGAGGCCAACGAGAAGTTCTTCACCGAGGACGGCTGGTGCCGCACCGGCGACATCGTGCAGCTCACCGAGGGCGGCAACGTCGTCTACCGCGACCGCGACAAGGACGCCCTCAAGGTGGGTGGCGAGAACGTGTCGGCCCGTGAGGTCGAGGACGCCATCCGCCAGGTCCCGGGCCTCGAGGACATCGCCGTGGTCGCCAAGAGCCACGAGATGCTCGACATGGTCGCTGTGGCGTTCGTGATCCTGGCCGACAAGTCCGCCGACCAGGACGCCGTTGCGGCCCAGATCATCGATGTCTGCAAGGCCAACCTGGCCGACTTCAAGGTGCCGCGCGCCGTGTACTTCGTGGACGAGTTCCCCACCGCCGAGCTGGGCAAGATCTCCAAGAAGGACCTCCGCGAGCTGGCCGACACGTTCCCGGCGGTCTGATCCGACTCTTCGGTTTGGGGCCCGGCCCCCTAACGTGGGGGGTTCCGACCCCCCGAGTCATTCGTCGTCGCGCCACCCGAGTCGGGTGCCGGACGGCTGCAGGCTCACCTGTGTGGAGTGCCTGATGAACGACGAACTGACCGACGACACTGCCGTGCCCGAGCCCGAACGGGCGCCGGACCCGGTGGCCGAGGCTGCCCCCGAGGTTGCGGAACCGCAGGCCGCAGAGCTGCAGGACGTGGAACCGGAGACGACGGAGCCCGAGCCGGCGGCGGAGCCCGAGCCGGTCGAGTCCTTCGCCCCTGACGACGACCCGGATCGGTCCGCGACCTTCGCCGACCTTGGCCTGCGGACCGAGCTGCTCGGTGCGCTTGACGCCCTCGGCTACGAGGAGCCCACGCCGATCCAGCGCGAGTCGATCCCGCCGCTCGTCGACGGGTACGACCTGCTGGGCCAGGCCGCGACCGGAACTGGCAAGACCGCGGCGTTCGCGCTGCCCATCCTGGAGCGGCTCGACAAGGACGCCCGCGTCGCGCCGATGGCGCTCGTGCTGGTCCCGACCCGCGAGCTCGCCGTGCAGGTCAGCGAGGCCGTCTACAAGTACGGCAAGGGCCTGGGTGCGCAGGTGCTGCCGATCTACGGCGGCCAGCCGATCGTGCACCAGCTCAAGGCGATTTCCCGCGGCGTCCACGTTGTGGTGGCCACCCCGGGCCGGGCGGTCGACCACGTCAACCGTGGGTCGCTCCCGCTCGACGCAGTGCAGATGGTCGTGCTCGACGAGGCCGACGAGATGCTCGACATGGGCTTCGCCGAGGACATCGACGCCATCCTGGCGGCCTGCCCGGCGGAGCGGCAGACGGTGCTGTTCTCGGCCACGATGCCGCCGCGCATCGCCCAGATCGCCAAGCGGCACCTGAAGGACCCGGTCCGGATCCAGATCGAGCGGGAAGCCGTCGCCGCCGGCGAGGCGCCCCGCGTCCGGCAGGCCGCCTACCTGGTCGGCCGCAACCACAAGGCCGCCGCGCTGGGCCGCATCCTCGACGTCGAGTCGCCCACCGCCGCGATCGTGTTCTGCAAGACCCGCTGGGAGGTCGACGAGCTCACCGAGACGCTCAACGGCCGCGGCTACCGCGCCGAGGCGCTCCATGGCGGCATGAACCAGGAACAGCGCGACAGGGTCATGGGCCGCCTCCGGTCCGG
>CAJANQ010000349.1 GCA_903941145.1 uncultured Actinomycetes bacterium | reverse complement strand
TGGGCGACGAGCTCCTCCGTCGGGCCGGCGACCGGATCCTCGAGTCCACCCGTGCGAGCGACCTGGCCGCCCGGCTGGGCGGCGACGAGTTCGTGGTGGTCATGCGTGACGTGGCGAACCCCGCCGAGGGCGAGCGCGCCGCGTGGCGGCTGGTCCAGAAGTTCCGTCAGCCGCTCATGGTCGGGGAGCTGGAGCTCTACACGACCGCCAGCGTCGGGGTCGCGATCTCCAACTCGGGCGACGCCGGCGACCTGCTGCGCGAGGCCGACACCGCCATGTACGTGGCCAAGAACGGCGGCCGCGACCGGGTGGCAGTGTTCAACGAGGACCTGCGCGTCGCCGCCACCCGTCGGCTGGACCTGGAGGGCCACCTCCGCAAGGCGCTCGCCCGGGGCGAGCTGATGGTCTGGTATCAGCCCGAGGTCGACCTGCGGGACGGGTCGCTCACCGCGGTAGAGGCGCTCCTGCGGTGGCGACGGCCCGACGGCGAGGTGTGGACCGCCGACCGGTTCGTCGACGTGGCCGAGGAGACGGGGCTGATCCTGGACGTGGGGGACTGGGTGATCCTGCAGGCGTTCGCGCAGGCGGCCGCGTGGGCCGGGGAACGGCCGGACGACCTGATCGACGTGCGGTTCAACGTCTCGGCGCTGCAGTTGGCCGAGTCGGGCCTGGCCGTGGCGATCGACGACGCGCTCGCCGCCACCGGGGCGGACCCGACCCACCTGTGCGCCGAGATCACCGAGACGGCACTGATGCGCCGGACCGCGACGGTCATGGACAACCTGGCCATGCTGCGCGAGCGGGGGATCCGGCTGGCCATCGACGACTTCGGGACCGGCTACGCGTCGCTGGCCTACCTGCGGGACTATCCGGCGGACGTGGTCAAGATCGACCGCAGCTTTGTGACCGACCTGCCTGACGACGCGTTCGACCGGCGGCTCGTGGGCGGCGTCATCGCCCTGGCCCAGCGGCTGGGAATGACCACCACGGCCGAGGGCGTCGAGCACCAGGTGCAGGCCGACATCCTCCGGGAGATGGGGTGCGACGGGGCACAGGGGTTCCTCTACTCCAAGGCCGTGCCGCCCGAGACGATCACCGACCTGCGCCAGCACAAGGTCGTGCCGACCACGGCGTGACGCTGGCGGTCGGGCGCGCCGTCGCTCCGTTCTTGGGCACCCGTCGTGCATGGACGGTGCCTGATGGTGCGCGAACCCCGGTCAGTAGGGGAGCGTGTAGCTGTTCTCCAGCTCGTCCTGGAGCACGGTCGCCAGGTGGTCGCTCGTGTCGACCACGAGCTCCTCGTCGAGCACGCGGGTGCGGTAGGTCCAGCCCTCGGGCATGGACAGCTTCTCGCCCAGCTCCGGGAGCGACTCGAGCGTGATGGCGGGGTCCACGCCGATGCAGTACGCCTGCATGATGTACGCCTTCCCGTCAGGGTCGACCAGCTCGAACACCGGCTTGCCGGCGTCGAAGAAGAACACGGCCCCGCGGTTGACGTAGTTCTCGGTGTACGGCGTGACGCCGGGGGTCTCGCCCAGCTCGATCACGGCGATGCGCCGCGTCGTGAGCCCGCCGAAGTCGCGGAGCACGGGCTCGACGACCTCGACCTTGGTGCCGAGCCCGTCCAGGGTCCAGTAGCGGGGACCGTTGAGCTTGACCGCGAGCGCGCCCATCTCCTGGGCGATCGCGGTGGCGTCGAGCGCGTCCCACAGCTCGGCGGGGCAGTCGTTCAGCAGCTGCGTGCCGTAGACCTCGGCGCGGAACTTGCCGTCGACGGCGAAGGCGGCGATCACCTCGCCGTACCGGGTGTTGCGGTGGTCGGAGATCAGTCGTTCTGGAGCAGTGGTCATCTTGGGTTCCTTGGGTTCAGAGCAGCGACGGGTTCAGGCCGGCGCCGTGACCGAGGCGGCCAGCTGGTCGATGAACGGGTCGAGCAGGACGACGAACGCGTCGCCGGCGGCGGACGCTGCGGCGACCAGGTCGTCGACCGGGCCGTCGGTGTGCAGGAAGGTGGCCCGCTGGTAGGTGCGGTCGTCACCGATGATGACGCCCTCGGACTCGAGGGTGGCGACCAGGCCGTCGCCGGTGGCCACCGGGGTGCCGCCCTGGTCGACGACCATCACGAGCTGGCCGGGGCCGCCGTCGGTCCCGCCCGGGCCGGCCGGGGTACACGCCAGGATGATGGTGAACTCCATGCCGGCCTCCTTGTGCTCGTGGGACGCCTTGAACTCGGGGCGGTCCTGCATGGCGATGAACGCGGCGCGGCTCGGGTAGCGGACGATGGCGATCCGGTCCCAGGCGGGGTCGCCCAGCGGCTGGCCGGTCACGTTGCCGACGAACACGAGCGACGCGCCGACCGCGGTGAGCGACTCGAACGGCGCATAGGCGTCGTCCGCCTCGCGGCCCGAGACGCCCTGCCGGCCGTCCGCGTACTGGGCGACCTGGTGGTACTTCATGAGGTTGAGCGCCCAGAACGCCTGGTCGTCGGCGGGGTCGAGCTTCAGCCAGCTGCCGATCATCTCCCAGTTGATCGTGCCGTAGGCGGGGTTGGGTCCTGCTGCCATGTCAGTGCTCCGTGTGGTTGGTCGAAAGAGTGGTTGTGCGGACTGGTGCGTCAAGGAGGGCGGTGAGCGCGTCGGCGAGGACGGCCGTCGTCTGCTCGAGGGTCAGCCCGCGGGTGCGGCGGAGTGCGTCGAGGGAGTCGAGCGAGAGGAGTAGCTCGACCGCGGTGGCGCGAGCGGCCCGCGGGCTGGCGTCGAGCGCGTCCAGCTCGGTCTGGAACTGCAGCTCCACCTGTTCGCGCAGCGCGGCGCGGGTGAACGCAACCCGGTCGGCGATCAGCTCGTCGGTCGGCGCCTTTGCCGACGCGGCGCGGTAGGCGGCGCCGACGGCGTCGAACAGCCGGACGCGGGCGGCCACGAGCCGGTCGATGCGCTCCTCGAGCGTGCCCTCGCCCAGCTGCGGGACCTGGGCGAGCGGGGCGATGCCCTCGAAGTGGCGGTCGATGGCGGCGCGCACCAGGGCGTTGCGGTCCTCGAAGTAGCGGTACACGGTGCGGCCCGACACACCGGCGAGCGCCGCGACCTGCTCGGGGGAGGGGTCAAGGTTCCCCTCGGTAAAGAGCTCGATGATGGCGTCGAGCACCTGGTCCATGCCCCGGCTGCGCCGCGCCGTGCGGCCGTCGACGGTCGTCGTCGGCGTGCTCACGCGGGCTGCTCCACAGCGGGCACGGTGGCCACGAACCCGGTGCGCGGGTCGGTCGTGCCGGCAGCGATGGCGCTGAAGGTGGCCACCACCTCGTCCGGACCCTCGACGTGCTCGAACTCGAGCCAGCCGTCGGCCCAGTCGGCGTACCCGGCCCACGCCGAGGACATGCGGCTGGCCAGCCCGTCGGCGCCCCACTCCTTGGTGCGCTTGGCGATCTGGGTGGGGGCGAAGAAGAACTCGGGCGCCGGGGCGGGCAGGTCGCCGGTCGCGGTGGCCTGGTGGTCCCAGTTGGTGTTGCCCACGATCATCGAGTGGCCGAGCTGGCCCTGCAGCCGGGTGTGGACGGCGTGGACCACGTCGGCGTTGCCGGCGATGTCGACGAACACCGACGGGACCGCTGTGAGCTGGTCGACCTGGTCGTAGGCGAGCACCTCGTCGTACAGGCCGAGCCCGGCGACGGTCGCCACGTTGCCCGCCGACGTGAGGCCGACGACCCTGGCGCCGCGGGCGTGGAGCGAGTGCGCCACGGCGAGCGCAGTCTTGGCCGACGCGCTCGAGACCACGACCTGCTCGGCGCCGAAGTCCCCCTGGTCCTGCAGGAAGTCGTCGATCACGAACCCGGTCACGAAGAGCGGGTAGAGCAGCATCTGGTGCTGTTCGCGGTCGGACCGGTAGTTGGGGTCGGCGGCTGCGCGCTGGTAGCGGTTGTAGGTGCCGAAGAGCTCGTTGCGGTGTGCCGCGACGTCGGTGACGCCGCTCTGGTCGGACTTGCCCGGTGTGACGACGAACTCGTCG
>CAJANQ010000348.1 GCA_903941145.1 uncultured Actinomycetes bacterium | reverse complement strand
CCGGCCGCGTGCCGGTCGAGCTGCTGGGCCGCACCGCGTTCCCGCCGATCGGCGAGCTGCCGTACTTCGTGACCCTCCCGCCGTACCACTTCATGTGGTTCGAGCTGACCGAGCCGGCTGGCTGACGGACCGACTAGGAACAGACTCATCGACACGCCCGACTTCACCGCCGACCTCGCCCGTCTGCTGCCGCCGTACCTGGCGCAGCAGCGCTGGTACGCGGGGACGGAGCAGCCGGCGGTCGACGTGCGCAAGGTCAAGGAGCTCGTGGCCGGGTCGGCCAGCGCGGCGGCGAGCGTGCTGCGCGTCGAGGTCGAGACCACCGGCGCCGACGGGCTCGGCGCCGCCACCTACCAGCTGCTGCTGGGAGTGCGGCCGGAGCGGCCGCGCGGCCTGCTCGACCTGCACTACCTGGGCGAGGTCCCCACGCCGGGCGGCCGCCGAGCCGTCTACGACGCACTGGCCCACCCGGACACCGCGCTGCTGGTGGGCGCCTCGCTCTTCCCGGACCGGAAGTTCGCGTCGGCCGAGCTGCAGAAGGGCGAGCAGTCCAACACCTCGGTCGTGTTCGACGAGCGGTTCATCTTCAAGGTGTTCAGGCAGCTGCACGAGGGCGCCAACCCCGACGTCGAGGTGACCCGGGCGCTCGGCAGCGTGGGCTTCGCCGACGCCGCCGTGCCGCTCGACGTGTGGGCCGACGGCGCCACCGACCTGGGCGTGCTCCGGACCTACGAGCGGTCGCTCGGCTCCGGCTCGTCGCTGGCTGCGACCTCGATCGGGCGGCTCCTCGAGGAGGGGCGCGACCCGCGGGTCGCCAAGGCCGACCTCGCCGCCGACTCCCGGCTGCTCGGCGCCACGGTCGCCCGCATGCACGTGGCCCTCGCCGAGGCGTTCGGCGCCGAGCCCGCCGATGGCGGTTCGTGGGCCCGGCAGATGTCGGCGCAGTTGGGCCGGGTCGGCGAGGGCCGCCTCGACGCCGTGCGTCTGGCCGTGATGTTTGACCGACTGGCCGCGGCGCAGGACCTGGGCCAGGCCATCCGGATCCACGGCGACCTGCACCTCGAGCAGGTGCTCAAGCTCAAGAAGCGCTGGCTGGTCCTGGACTTCGAGGGTGAGCCCGACCGGCCGATGGCCGAGCGCCGGCGCACGTCGTCGCCGCTGCGCGACGTGGCCGGCATGACCCGCTCGTACCAGTACGCCGCGGCGCTCGCGCTGCGGGAGCGGGCCCGCGGCCGCAAAGGAGTGAGCGCGGACGACCGGCTGCTCGTCACCATGTGGGTCGAGCGCAACATGAACGCCTTCCTGACCGGGTACGCCTCGGTCGACGAGGTGCACCGGCTGCTGCCGCAGAGCCGCCAGTCACGCGACGCGCTCCTGAGCGTGTTCGAGCTCGACAAGGCCGTGTACGAGCTGGCCTACGAGCTGGCCCACCGCCCCGAGCTGGCCGACGTGCCCGCCGCGGCCGTGGCGCAGATGCTCGACTCGGACCCGCCGCTCCCCGAGTTCCCGGCCGGCCAGTGAACGCCTCGCCGCCGGGCGACCTGGACCTGTACCTGCTGGGGGAGGGCCGGCACCGGCGGCT
>CAJANQ010000347.1 GCA_903941145.1 uncultured Actinomycetes bacterium | reverse complement strand
CGACCAGGAGGCCGTCGACCGTCTCGACCGCGGCCAGCACGGCCTCGACGGTGGAGCGGGTCTCTACCATGCCGGTCGGGTTGTTGGGCGAGCACAGGAAGGTGACCGCCGGACGCTCCCGTTCGACCGCGGCGAGGAACTCGTCGAGCGGCAGCTCGAACCCGTCGGTGCGGTCCACCGTGGCCACTGCAGTCCCGGTGAGCCCGGCGATGTGGGAGTGGAGGGCGTAGGTGGGCTCGGCCACGAGCGCCGTGCGGCCCGGCCCGCCGAACGTCAGCAGCACGGTCTGCAGGACCTCGTTGGAGCCGTTCGCGGCCAGGAAGTTGGCGGCGGTGAGCCCGCCGGGGACGGCGTCGCCCTCGACCTGGGCCAGCCGGGCGCGGAGTGCGTCGGCCGACCGGTCCGGGTAGCGGTGCCACTCGACCTGACGGACGGCGGCGGCGAGGGCCTCGGTGAACGCGGCGGGCGGCGGCTCGGGAGCCTCGTTGGTGTTGAGCCGGACCTCCACGCTCACCTGCGGCGAGTGGTAGCCCTCCATGAGTGCCAGGTCGTCGCGGACCTTGGGGCGCGCCACTACGACGCCCCCTGCTCGCGGGCGCGGCGACGGAGCCGGATCGACTCGGCGTGCGCGTCGAGCCCCTCGGCCTCGGCGAGCGCCTGGGTGGCCGGGGCGACGGCGTCGAACGCTGCGCCGTCGAGCCGTACGACGTGGTGGTGCTTCACGAAGTCGTCGACCGTCAGCGCGGACGAGAACCGGGCCGAGCCGTAGGTCGGCAGGACGTGGCTCGGGCCGGCCAGGTAGTCGCCGACCGACGCGGGCGACCACGGGCCCAGGAACACGGCGCCGGCGTTGCGGACCATCGGGACGAGCGACTCGGGGTCCTCGACCAGCAGCTCGAGGTGCTCGGGCGCGATGCGGTTGGCCACTGCCATGGCCTGCTCCGGGCCGTCGACCAGCACGGCGTAGCCGCCCTCGGCCAGGGTGGCGGCGATGTCGTCCTTGCGGGGCGCAGCCTCGGTCAGCCGGGTGACCGCCTCCGTCACGGCGTCGGCGACGGCCTCGTCCCAGGTGATGAGCCACGCCAGGCCGTCGGGGCCGTGCTCGGCCTGCAGGATCACGTCCACGGCGGCGAAGTCGGCCGGGACCGACGCGTCGGCGACCACGACGACCTCGGACGGCCCGGCGAACGCGGCAGCGACGCCGACGGTGCCGGCGACCTCCTGCTTGGCCAGCGCGACGTAGCGGTTGCCAGGGCCGCAGATCACGTCGACCGGGGCGACCGACTCCGTGCCGTAGGCCATGGCGGCTACGGCCTGGGCCCCACCCACGGCGTAGACCTCGGTGACGCCGGCGACGGCGGCCGCGGCCAGCGTCACGGCGGCGACCCGGCCGGTGGTGCGGTCCGGCGGGACGCACACGACGACCTCGGGCACGCCGGCGACGAGCGCCGGGACGGCCGTCATCAGGAGCGTCGACGGGTAGGCGGCACGGCCGCCGGGCACGTAGCAGCCGGCGCGGT
>CAJANQ010000346.1 GCA_903941145.1 uncultured Actinomycetes bacterium | reverse complement strand
CTCGCCAGGAGGAAATGGGCGGTGGCGAGCACGGCGACGGTGGTCTCCGAAGGGGCAGGACCGAACGAGCGCCGGCACCGACGCACCTCGAAGACCATCGAAACGAGCACGATGAGGCGCAGCGCTGCGTCGAACAGCCGCACGGCCCGGTCGAGCCGCTCGCCGGCGTCCGTGCGTGTCGCGAGCTTCGCTGCGGTTGTCCGCTCGTGCACGAGGCCGTGCAGTCCGGGTTCCTCGCCGAACCATGCGGTCAGACGCTCGACGGCCTCGGACGCGTGTAGTGCAGCTGCAGCGCGGTCGTGCGCCAGCAGCACCCTGAGTTCCTGGAGCGCGCCCACGGTGCTGGCCACTACGTTGAGCTCGATCTCGCTGTTCACACGTTGCCGGACCGTCGAGGACTGCGTCTCGGTGGTCTGGTCGATCAGGTGGTCGATCTCGGCCGAGGTGCGCTCGAGCTGGCGCGACAGGAACACGCCGATGCACCCGGCACCGACAAGACCTGTCGCCACGCCGGAACCGATCTGGCGAAGGGCCTGACGGTTGGCCGGCGGCAGGAACACGGGGGCCATCATCAGTGCAAGCCGAGCTGCTCGGGATCGTCGGTCGCCCAGCATGCCCATGCCGGCCGCGCACCAGAACGTGTGCTGACTCGGCCAGGCCATGCCGCGGTTCCAGGTCGTCTGGGACAGCCCCGTGGCTCCTAGGAGCATCGTGACCGAACCCGCGGCGGCGTCGGCCCAGGCCACCCGCTCGTCGCCGAGCCGTGTCGAGTCCATGTTGCGGAGCAGCCACGCTGACTGCGCCGTGGCGACGGCGATGGCCGCGTTGTTGAGCACAGGGCGTCGCACCGATGCGCGGTTACCGACGGATCGCACCACTGCAGTCACCGCAGTGGTCAGGTGCCGACGCGCGTACATCCAGCCCAGCACGTCGCCGAACTGTGCCCGTGCCGACTGCTGGCTTGAACGGGGGTCAGGCACGCTCGAGGCCGTGTGCACGGGCCCAGTCGCGCAGCGACGCCCTCGACCGGTCGGCGGCATCGAATCCGAGCTTCCGGTAGAGCTCCGTCACCATGTTGTCGATCGTCCTCGGGCTGACACCCATATGTGCCGCAAGCTGGCGGGAACGGGTGTCGATGCAGATGTATCGCAGCAGGTGCGTCTCGGAGTCGGTCAGCCGGACTCCTGGTTGGGGTGCCTCGTCGATGCCGAGCACGGCGGTCTCACCCCGGTGGACCGCCCGGATGGCGTCGAAGAGGCGAGCGGTGGACAGCGACTTCCCCACGAATCCCCTTGCGCCGGCGGCGAGGACGTCGTCGGCCACCCGCCGCTGGCTGCTTGCCGAGAAGACGAGCACCGGGGCACCCCAGGTCGTCACCTCTCGGACGGCGTTGACCCCTCTGACGCCAGGAAGGCTGAGGTCGAGGAGGACGACGTCGACGAAGTCCCGCCGGCGGAGCGGCACGGGAACCGCCTCGACCGAGGTGAACGATCCGATCAGCTCGAGGTCGGTGGCATCGACACTTGCCGATCGGAGCGCGTCGGAAATCGCCGGGTGGTCGTCGATCGAGATGATGCGGATGGCCCCGTCTACCGCCATTCGCTGCCTCCTGCTCCGGAACTGACGCTAGTTCTGGAGCAGGCGATTGGCAGGTGAGAATCCTCACCATTCATCGCAGGTCATCCTGGGGCGTCGAGCGGCTAGTCCTGGTCGACCTCGCCCACCAGGGCGGTGGAGCCCCGCTCGCTCGACGTGACCTTGATGCCGGTTCGGATCCGCTCACGCAGCGCCCCGACGTGGCTGATGAGCCCGACGGTCCGACCGCCCTCGCGGAGCTTGTCGAGCTGGTCCATCGCGAGCTGCAAGGACTCCGGGTCGAGCGTGCCAAACCCCTCGTCGACGAAGAGCGTCTCGATGTGGACGCCGCCGGCGTGGGCCGACACGGCGTCCGCCACGCCGAGCGCCAGCGACAGCGACGCCTGGAACGTCTCGCCGCCGGAGAGCGTCGAGACTTCCCGGTCCTGACCGGTGAACGTGTCGAACACCCGGAGACCGAGCCCGGCCCGGGCGCCGCCGCGTTCGCCGTCAGTGTGGACGCTCAGGCTGTAGCGGCCGTTGGTCATGCTGCCGAGCCGCAGGTTGGCGAACGAGCAGATCTCCGCCAGGTAGTCGGAGAGCACCCACCGCTGGAGCGAGATCTTGAGACCGGCGTTGCCCAGGCACTGGTTGGCGACGTTGGCCCAGAGCTCGGCCTCTGTCCGAGCCGCGTCGAGGTCGCCGCCCTTCTCGCGGTGCTCCTCGCACCAGCGGGACACGTCGGTGCGTGCCGAGGTGGCGAGCGGGAGCGCCGACTCCGCTGAGCGGACGACGGCCGACGCGGCGGCCAGCGCCTCGGCCGGTGCGGTGGTGTCGGGACGGTCGGCCGGGAGGTCGGCGAGCTCGGGTGCGGCCAGGCCGAGCGTGTTGGCAGTCAGGTCGCTGTCGAACTTGGTCACCGTCGAGCGCATG
>CAJANQ010000345.1 GCA_903941145.1 uncultured Actinomycetes bacterium | reverse complement strand
CACCTCGGGCCCGGTCGAAGCCGGCGACGTACCAGTGCCCACGCTCGAAACCGATGCGGTGCGGCTCGAGCTCGCGGGCCACACCGTTGTAGGTGAACGTCGCGACCGAACGGTGGAGCGCGGCCCCGAACAGCGGTCCCAGCGCCAGCGGCATGGGGATCCGGGCCACGGTGTCGCCACCGGCGCCCACCGCTCCGCCCAGCTTCTGGACGCCCTTGGTCACGAGGTCCTCGTCAACGCCCTCGAGCGCCACGCGGGTGGCGGCGAAGTGGAGCGCGGCGAGCTCGTCGGGGTCCAGGTCGAGGTCGCCGATCGCCTTGGCCCGCACGGCGGTGTAGCCCTCGACCCCGGTCTCGGTCTGCGACCGCACCATGTGGATCTCGATGCCGATGTCGACGAGCGAGTCCTTGTCACGCTCGAACTGGCGGCGGGCGGTCTCGGACTTCGCCTGCTGGTAGTGCTCGGGCATCCGTTCCCGGATCTCCTCGAACGACAGCGGGCGAGACGTGTCGAGCAGCGTCCCCGCAAGGGTCAGCAGGCGGCTCAGCGCAGGATCTTCCACAGGGGAATCCTACGTGCCCGGGAGCAGGCCTCAGGGACGCTCGAGGAGGGCGGCGGCGCCGGCACCCGCGGCGGCTGCAGCAGCAAAGAAGAGCGGGTCCTGCTCCACGGTTCGGCCCATGGTGGTGGTCCGCTCCAGGCCGTGACGGGCCAGCAGCGCAGCGGCGTCGGGCAGTTGGTCCAGCGTCAGGGGGCGGACCCCGGGCAGCGTTGCGGCCCCGACGGGGACGTCGACGACGAACGGCGCCGAGCGGCTCAGCCGGGCCGCGGTCACGGTGTGGTGCGAGATCCCCTGGTGCCGCTCGCGGGCGTCGCCGTCGGAGGCCCGGACACACAGGACGGGCCGGCCCCCGAGCGCCGCTGCTGCGTCGAGCGCCGGCGCCACCTCGACCGCCGTGGTGCCCAGCTCTGTGCCGGTACCGACGACCCCGGGGCCCATGACGACGACGACCGCGTCCGCGCCGAGCGCGTGGACGGCGAGCCCGAGGGCCGAGTGGACGTTCACCGCCTCCAGGTCGCCCCCGAAGGAGTGCCCGGCCGTCACGGTGGCGGCCACCAGACCCTTTTCCCGGAGCGCCGCCGACAGGTCGGAGAGCGCGAGGGGCAGTGCCGCGCCGTCAGTCATGACGTGGACGAGCCGCCGGCCCGGGGCAGCCTCCGCGAACGCCGCAGCGACAGGGGCGAGCTGGCTGTGCACCGAGCCCACGACCACGGGCACGCCCCCGAGCGGCTGGTCGCACTCCGGGTGGGCGAGCTCGGAGGTGCCGGCGTCGAACTGCAGCGACGTGTACCGCACCTTCATCACATGGTCCGGGCCGGGCCGGGAGAACTCGCCGCGGTCCAGGTTCCAGTGGACGACGTGCCAGCCGCCGGTCCCAAGTCCCAGATCGACCGCAGTGGTGTTCAGGACGACCCGCTCCCCCACCGCGCACGCCCCGGTGAGGTCCGTGAGCGCGTAGGCCCGAGCAGCAGCGCCGTCGTCCATGAGGACGTCCAGGCGCTGGATCCCGGGGCGCTCCGAACGGACCGCCGAGACCGAGGCAGTGCGGAAGGTCGGCACGAGAGCTCCTCTACAGGGACTCGATCAGGCGCGCGACCCGCTCGTCGGCGAAGGCGAAGGGGTCCTTGCACAGGACGGTCCGTTGGGCCTGGTCGTTGAGCTTCAGGTGCACCCAGTCCACCGTGTAGTCCCGCTTGCGCTCCTTGGCCCGCTTCACGAAGTCACCCCGGAGCTTGGCCCTCGTCGTCTGCGGCGGGGTCTCCATGGCCTCGTGCACGGCGTCGTCGACGACCATCCGGTCGACGAGCCCACGCTGCTGGAGCTTGTAGAAGACCGACCGGTCCTGGCGGATGTCGTGGTACTGCAGGTCGAGCTGGGCCACCCGTGGGTCACCGAGCTCCAGGCCGTGCTTGGCCCGGTAGGCCTCGACGAGGTTGTGCTTGATGACCCAGTCGACCTCGCGGTCCAGCCGGAACGGGTCGACCTCGAGGGTGGTCACCACGTGCTCCCACATGTCGAGGGCCTGCTTCTCCTCCGGGCTCAGCTCGTTGGTCTCGGCGAACCTGAGCGCCCGCTGCAGGTACTCGGACTGGATGTCGAGCGCGGAGACCTCCCGGCCGTTGGCCAGCCGTACCCGCTGGCGACAGGTGAGGTCGTGGCTGATCTCCCGGATCGCCCGGGTCGGGTGCTCCAGCGTCATGTCGCGCAGCACGACACGGTGGTCCTCGAGCATGCGCAGCATGAGCGAGCAGGCACCGACCTTGAGGAAGGTCGTGTACT
>CAJANQ010000344.1 GCA_903941145.1 uncultured Actinomycetes bacterium | reverse complement strand
GGACTCGCCGGGTCGCAGCACCTGGGCGCCGTCGCCTGCGGCCGACCGGACCGCTGCCGCCACTCGGGCGTCAGGGCCGTCGAGGACCAGGACCGTCCGTGCACCTGGGGCGACGTCCAGCAGCTCGCGGGCGGCCGACCGCGCCGTGTCCGGGAGCAGCGGCTGCTCCACCACCGGGGGCAGCACCCGGGCCGGCCGTCCGAGCCATGCGGCCGCGGCGGCGTCGGGCACGACGACAGGGGCACTGCCCGACCTGGGCGGACGGCCGGACGGGTCGTCGACGCACCACACGCAGGGCACACGCCCGAACCTGGCGACATGGGCGGTTCGGCGGCCTCGGAGCAGGACCGCGTCGGCCCAGACCGCCTCGCGCCGGAACTGCAGCAGCGCAGCCAGCGAGCGGTGCGACGGAGCCATTGGCGGCACGTCGGACTGCAGGCCGGCGCGACGGCCTGGGCCGAGGGCAAGGGTGCGGACCTCGTAGCCGTGGGCGGAGAGGTACCGGTGGAGCGATGCCGCCGCCGCGGTGGCGGGCGACGGGTCGGGGTCGGCGACGACCTGCAGGACGCGGCGCACGGGCGGTGCCAGTCAGCGCCGGGCCGGTCAGCTCAGCTGCTTCTCGACCTGCGCGAGGGCGGCGTCCTCGTCGACGTCGAGGGCGAAGCTCAGCTCGGAGACCAGCACGCCGCGGGCCTTCACGAACATCGACTTCTCGCCGGCGGACAGGCCCTTTGCCTGGTCGCGCAGCGCAAGGTTCCGGACGACCTCGGCCACCTGGTAGACGTCGCCCGACTTGAGCTTCTCCTGGTGGTTCTTGAACCGGCGGCTCCAGTTGGCGGGCTCGCGGATGTCCTTCTTGCCGAGCAGCTCGAACAGGTCCTTGACCTCGTCCTTGCCGATCGGGGGACGCATGCCGACCTCGTCGGCCTTGTCGGTGGGGACACGGAGCGTCAGGTCGCCGTGGGCCATCTCGAGCACGAGGTACTCGACGTTCTTGCCCTCGACCTTCCGCTTCTCCTTCTTCACGATCACCGCAGCGCCGTGGTGGGGGTAGACGACCCGGTCACCGACTCCGAAACTCACTCTTTGACCCTCACTGGCACTCGCACGCGGGAAGGGGCCGACAAGTGGTTGACGGTCCCGCCCGGAAATTCACGGACCTCAGATTGTAGCAGCCCTCCGGACAGGCCCTTCAGGGGCGCCCACGGATGGCAGGTACCGGCGGTCGCCGAATATCTTCCGGGGCTGCGACGGCCGACGCGCCTGTCCCGCCCCCACGTCCCGCTCCCCTCCAGAGGTCCTCCGATGCAGCACAGCTGGCTCACCCCGAACGCAGAGCTGCGCGAGGCCGGCGCCAAGGGCCGTGGCGTGTTTGCCACCGCCGACATCCCGGCCGGCACGAGCGTCTCGGTGTTCGGCGGGTACGTGTGCGACCTCGAGGAGTTCCACCAGCTCGACGAGCACCGCCAGACCCACTCGATCCAGATCGACGACGGACTCTTCATGGTGTGCGACGAGGGCGAGGAGCCGGCCGACTTCCTGAACCACTCGTGCGACCCCAACCTGGGGATCGTCGGCAACGTGCTGCTGGTGACCATGCGGGCGGTCGCCGCCGGCGAGGAGCTCACGTTCGACTACGCCATGTGCGACGACGACCCGTACGACGAGTTCGAGTGCGCGTGCGAGACCACCGGATGCCGCACCAAGGTCACCGGCAACGACTGGATGCTCCCCGAGCTGCAGGAGCGCTACCGCGGCTACTTCTCGACCTACCTCGACCGCCGGATCGCGTCCCTCGGCTGAGCGGGGCCGGTCCGGCCAGACGGGTCAGCGTTCCGCGAGCAGCGGCTGACGGAACGTCCAGCGGGGGTCGCCGGGCCGTTCCGGGAACTCCCCCGACGGGTCGGGCCACACGACCTGCAGCGTCGGCGGCCACTCGAGGCCCTTGGACCCCAGGACTGCACGTCCGAGCGAGAACCAGTCGCCGTCGGTCCGCCACGGAAGGTCCACCCACCGGAGGCCCAGCGCCATCGGTCCCATGCGGACCGGATCGTCGACGTGCAGCTCCAGGCCGTCGACCACCCGTTGCCCGAGCGTGTCGAGCACTCCCCCGGCCATCGCCGCGTCCAGGCCGACGAGCACCAGCTCGGGATGGCCGGCCGTCAGGTGCAGGCCGACCGTGTAGGCCCAGTCGCAGCCGTCCCCACCTCCTTCGACCGCGGCGACCAGGTAGCCACGCGCGTCGATGTCGGTCCAGCAGCTCGAGATGAAGTCAGGTCCTTCCACGGGCCGGGTCATCGGCCGGAGGGACGGGGCCGCTCAATGGGCCGATGGAACCGTGCGGCGGGCCACTCGGACCAGCGCGCCGCTGAACGTCCGTTCGTTCAGGGAGCCGGAGTGGCTACGTCGGCAGCCGCCACCGTCGACGTGGTCTGCCGGGCCAGGAACCGCCAGCGGGCGCTCCGGGCGTCCCAGTCGTAGACGACGGCGCTGTGGGCGATCTTGTCGTAGACCGCCTGACGCTCACGGTTGAACAGGATCCCGAGGAACCCGATGCCCAGCGTGAGGAAACCGAGCGGGAACGTGAGGACGCGGATGAACGCCCGCTTCGGCGCGAGCGGCGACCCGTCCTCGGCCACGACGCGGAGTCCCAGGACGGCCATGCCGAGCGACTTGCCGCTCGTGGCCCACGGGTAGCCGAAGTAGAGGGCCAGCCAGACCAGGTAGAAGAACCCGGCGAGGCCGACGAACGGGGCGATCTTGACGTCCGGCGGCATCAGGAGCGACACCAGCCAGGACACGACCGCAACACCTGCGGTGTAGGTGCCGGTGGCCACGGTCTGGTCGAGCGCGTAGGCCAGGAGCCGGGTCGCGGCACCGGCGTAGTGGCCCTGCTGCGTGACGGCCAGGTCGTGGTCGACCGTGCCGCTCACGGGTTCTCCCCCGGCGGCGCGGGGGTCCCGGCGTCGGGGGCCGGAGCGTCGGCCGGCGCGTCGTCGGCGGGCTCAGGCTGTCCCACGAGCAGCGGCGGGCCGACCGGGCGGTTGGAGCCGTCGCGCCGCAGCACGCGGTCCACGGCCCTGGACAGCACGTTGTCCAGGCCGACGCCCTGGCTGCGGGCGACGTCGAGCGCCTCGGATGCGACACCGGTTGTGGACTGGGCGATGATCGCCCCGAGCTCGGTGTTGCGCACCAGCGAGTCGATGTCGACCTTCTCGACGACCGCGTTGATGTCGATGCGGTCGAGCAGCGCCGCCATGTCGACGTCGGCCAAGAGCGCGTTCAGGTCGACGTCGGCAAGGAGCGCATTGAGGTCGACCTTGTCCATGAGGGCGTTGAGGTCGACCCGCTCCAGCAGGGCCGGCACGTCGACGCGGGCCATGAGCCGGTCGATGCCGACACGGTCGAGCAGCCGGTCCACGCCGACACGGTCGAGGAGACCGTCGATGTCGATCCGGGCCAGCAGTGCGTTCAGGTCGACGGCGTCGAGCACGCTGTCGAGGTCCACGGCGTCGAGCACGCCCGGCGTGTAGTGCTGGACGGTGGCGCTGATGGTCGGACCGGCCTGCTCGGTCACGGTGGACCGGAGCTCCTGGCCCTGGCGGCTGAGCGGGGCGACGATGCGCCGGGTGAGCCCGGTGGCCATGCGGCCCGGCCCGGAGCTGGCGACGGCCCCGACCGCGCTGGTGCCGAGCCGACCGACGAGCGCTGCGGCGCCGACCGCGGCGTCGAGGCCCCAGTAGCCCTCGTCGTCGGGAACCGGGGCGGCCAGCTCAGGGTCGGCCTCCCCCTGTGCGTCGGGCGTCGAGGCTGGCTCGACCCGCGGCGGGACCTCGCCGGTCACAGGGTCGACGGCAGCGAGGTGCCGCTTCGCCGGCTCGGCAGGGGTCTGGTCCATGGCCATGATTGTGCCCCAGCCCCCGGCGCCACGGCCATGCCGATCCCGACCGCTCGTCTACCGTCTGCCCCCGTGGACCCTGCAGTTGACCGCCCCGCCGGCCACCACTCCACCCGCTCGCCGGCGCTGCTGCGGCGGCTGGCGCTCCTGACCGTGCTCGGTTCGGTCGTGGCGTTCGTCGTGGTCTGGTACGTGTTCATCAGGACCAACGACGGCCGCCGGTTCGAGAACTTCGTGTGGGACAGCCGGCGTGTGATGGCCCCCCGGGTCCGCAGCACGCAGAACGACGCGCTCAACCTGGTCACCGAGGTGACGCTGGGCGTGGGCCTGCTCGTGATCCTGCTCCTCGGCGTGGTCCGGAGGACCTGGTTCGTCGCGTTCGTCACGTGTGTCGGCATCGGCGGCGCGACGGTGTCCACACAGGTCCTGAAGCGGATCGTCATCGACCGGCCGCCCACGATCGGCGAGCTGG
>CAJANQ010000343.1 GCA_903941145.1 uncultured Actinomycetes bacterium | reverse complement strand
GTCGACGGCGGCGCCATGCAGAAGTCGTCCTGACCGGTCCCGGTCAGCTAGTTCCGTACCGACCCGCCCCCCCGACCCGCCCCCCAGGAGACCACCATGCCGACTGTCCAGCACATGCGTGACGTCGTGAACCAGTACACCGCCGCCCACAGCGCCGGAGACGTCGACGCCGTGGCGGCGCTGTTCGCCGTCGACGCCGTCGTGGCCGACCCGGTGGACGCCCCCGAGCACGTCGGCCGCGAGGCCGTCCGGGCGTTCTTCGCCGGTACGCACGAGATGTTCGACTCGATGGACCTGCAGGCCACCGGCGCCATCCGCGCAGTGGGCAACTGGGCCGCCGTGCCGCTCAAGGCCGTGACGACCATGGGCGAGATGAAGGTGCAGGTCGAGATCATCGACGTGTTCACCTTCGACGAGGACGGTCTCATCGCCGACATGCGGGCCTACTGGACCGCCGACGACATCACCCCCGTCTGACGGGAGGTCTCAGGCTCGGCCCAGGACTCGGTCGACCGTGATCTCGAGGGCCACGCGGTCCTCTCGCGGCTCGGGCTGGCGGAACCGCTCGGCGTAGCGGCGCACGGCCTCGGCCACCCGGTCAGGGTCCTGGGTCACCGTGATGGTGCCCTCGAGGGTCAGCCACCGGCCGCCGTCGACCTGGCTTACCGCGGCACGACCGCCACGGGCGGCGTTGCGCACCTTCTGGCTGCCGGCCCGCGTGATGATGCGCACCAGGCCGGCCTCGGGGTCCCAGCTGAACCCCACCGGTACGACGTGCGGCGAGCCGTCGGCCCGCAGCGTCGTGAGCGACGCCAGGTGGTACTCGCGCAGGAACTCCAGGGCGCTCTCGGGGAGCTCGTCGGGGCGCATCAGACGCTCGAGATGGCGGTGAGCGGGTTCAGCCGTGCCGCCCGGCGGGCCGGGAGGATGGCGGCGAGCACGCCGGCGAGCGCACCGATCACCGTGATGGCGACCAGCGTCGGGATCGGCAGCTGGTAGCTGAAGATGTCCGGGTTGTCGGCGGTGATCACGATGCTCAGGGCCACAGAGAACGCAATGCCGATGACCAGACCCAGAAGGGTGCCGAACACGGCCACGATCGCGGCCTCCTGGCGGATCGACCGGCGCAGCTGCTTCTTGGTCATGCCCACCGCACGCAGGAGCCCCAGCTCCTTGGTGCGCTCCAGGATCGACAGGCCGAGCGTGTTGGCGATGCCGACCAGGGCGATGATGATCGCCAGCGCCAGCAGGCCGTAGATGACCAGCACGATGGTGTTGAGCGGCCCGGCCTGCGACTGGGCGTACTCCTGCAGGTCCTGGACCTTGATGGTCGGCAGGTCCTTCACCAGCGCGTCGAGGGACTTCTGGACCGACGGGATGTCGGCCTGGGAGTCGGCCACGACGTAGATCGCGTTGTCGATGTTGAAGCCCGGCGGCACGACCTGCTCGAAGGTGGTCAAGGGCAGGTAGAGCGACGACTGGCCGATGTCGCGCTGGGCGATCACCTTCAGCTCGAGCTCCTGCTCGCCGGACCGGGCGAAGAACATCGGGACCTTGTCGCCCAACTTCCAGCCGCGCTCCTCGGCGGTCTTCCGGGTCGTGGCGAACGTGCCGGCGGCCATGTCCTTGGGCGAGCCGTCGAGCGTGCCCAGGTCCAGGACCTCGAAGAAGGTGGCGGGGTCGACGCCCAGCATGAACGAGTCCTCACCCGACGGCGCCGTGTCGGCGGTGCCGGATAGGCCGGCGCCCGGGCCCTTCTTCTCGGGGTTGTCCTTCGCGTACTTCTTGCCGGCGGCGTCGGTCAGCCGGACCGGGCCGAACCGCACCGGCGACGCGATCTTGACGCCGGGCGTCGTCGCCACCTGGTCCGCGATGTTGGCCGGGATGCCGGTGCCGATTGCGAAGGTGGTGGTGTTGACCACCAGGTCGGCCTTGAGCGAGTTGGTGATGGTGTTGTCGATGCTCGCCTTGAGCGACGCCGCCAGGATGGCGATCACGGTCACGAGCGTGACGCCGATGGTCAGCGCCGCCGCCGTGGCCGCGGTGCGCTTGGGGTTGCGGGCCGCGTTCTCGCCGGCGAGGCGACCGGTGATGCGTCCGCCGGCGGCGAAGGGGATGGCCAGGACGCGGCTCATGGGCGCAGCGATGAGCGGTCCGAGCACGAGGGCGACGGCCACCAGGATCAGCAGCGCCGAGGCGCCGACCTCGCCGATCGGGTTGGGGCCGGTGTCGGTGAGGCCGAGCGCCATGAGCACGCCGCCGAGCGCCAGCATGACGATGCCCCACACCAGGCGGGAGCGCGACACGTCGGACCGGTCGACCGACACCTCGGACAGCGCTGCGATGGGCGGGACCTTGGTGGAGCGCCAGGCCGGGAACACCGCTGAGAGGACGGTGACCCCGACGCCGATGACGAACGCCAGGATGACGGTGCCGGCCGTGATCGGCGGTATCCCGCCCTTCACGGAGAACGACGAGCTGAACGCCTTGGCCAGCCCAGTGCCCAGGAAGGCGCCGAGGATCAGGCCGAGCACCGACGACACCAGGCCGATCACGACAGCCTCGAGCATGGTGGCGGCGAGCACCTGCCGCCGTCGTGCGCCGACGGCCCTGAGCAGTGCGGTCTCACGCGTGCGCTGGGCGACGATGATCGAGAACGTGTTGTAGATGATGAAGCACGCCACGAAGATCGCGATGTACCCGAACACGCTCACGAACGTGCCGAGGATGTCGACGAACTGCGAGATCGACTCCTGGTTCTCCGTGGAGAACCGTTCACCTGTGACGACCTGCTCGCCGGGGAGCGCGGCGGAGATGGCCTTGGCCAGCTCGTCCTGGCTCAGCCCCTCGTCGGCCGCCGCCACGATGTAGGAGAACTCGCCCGGGATCTGCCCGATCCGTTGGGCGACCGGCGTGGTGAACTGCAGCGACTTGGCGCCGCCCGAGTCCTTGCCGTCTTTGCCGAGCCCGGTGAGGCCAACCAGTTTGAACTGCTCGGTCTGCGTCTGGCCCGCCACCGTCACGGTGTCGCCGATCTTGTAGCCCCCGTCCTTGGCTGAGCCAAAGTCGAGCACGATCTCGCCGTCGCTCTTCGGGCCGGTGCCCTCTCGCAGCGTGCCGAACCGGAGCTGCGGGTCCTCGACCCAGTTGTAGACGATGGTCGGCGGACCGAACGATGAGCCGACGATCTTGCCGTCCTTGCCCACGAGCTGGGCCGTGATGGTCTCGACGATCCCGCTCGAGGCGCGCACACCGCCCACTTCAGCGACCTGTCCGGCGAGCCCCTCGGGTACGGGCGTGCGGATCTCGTTGCCGAACCCCACCTCCTGGACCTTGGACGACCGCACGACCGCGTCAATGCCGTCGTAGGTGTCGCCGACCAGCGACTTGATGGAGTCGGACAGGATGCCCGACAGCAGCTGGGTACCGGTCAAAAAGGCGATGCCGAGCGCAATGGCGACGGACGTCGTGACCAGGCGGCGCTTGCGCGCCAAGAGGTCCTTGAGGGCGATCCGGAGCATGTCAGTCGCCCAGCTGCTTCATGAGGTCGAGGACGCGGGCCGCAGTCGGCTCTGTCATCTCGCTCACGATGCGGCCGTCGGCCAAGAACACCACCCGGTCGGCGTACGCCGCTGCAGTGGGGTCGTGGGTGACCATCACGATGGTCTGGCCCAGGTCGCTCACGGCGTGGCGCATGAACTGCAGCAGCTCGCCGCCGGAGCGGGAGTCCAGGTTGCCGGTGGGTTCGTCGGCAAAGACGATCTCGGGCTGGCTGGCCAGGGCCCGGGCCACGGCAACGCGCTGCTGCTGGCCGCCGGAGAGCTCGGACGGACGGTGGGTGAGCCGGGGACGCAGTCCGACGGTGTCGATCACCTGGTCGAGCCACTCCTGGTCGGGCTTGCGGCCGGCCAGGTCCATCGGGAGCGTCACGTTCTCGAGGGCCGAGAGCGTGGGGATCAGGTTGAACGCCTGAAAGACGAACCCGATCTTGTCGCGGCGCAGCTCGGTGAGCTGGGCCTCGGACAGGTCGTCGAGGTAGGTGTCGCCCACGAACACACGGCCGGTCGACAGTCGGTCCAGGCCGGCGAGACAGTGCATGAGCGTGGACTTGCCGGAGCCCGACGGGCCCATGATGGCAGTGAACTTGCCCCGCTCGAACGTGGCGGTGACACCGTCGAGCGCCCGGACCTCGGTGTCGCCCTCGCCGTAGACCTTGACGGCGTCGACGGCGCCCGCGGCGGCGAAGGTGGTCTGCTCACTGGTGGACATCCGGCGTTCTCCCTGTGGTGGCCTTGGTGGCCGGTCGGCGCACCGACGGCCAGATGGAGCCTACCGGGGGTCGTCGGTGGTGGGCTCGGAGACGGTCAACGCCGGTGTGGCGGCGACCATTCCGGCCGGCTCGCTCTCGGAGGCTGCCTCGTCTGTGGCGAGCGGCAGGAGCGGTCCGATCACGTGCACGTCGTCGGCCGCGTCGTCCAGGCCGGCGCGGGCGTCGACCACGAGATGGTCGGGCACGGCGGCGACGTCGTCGGCGACGGTCGTGTGCCCGTCGGCCCGGACCGCAGCCTCGGCGCCACCGGGCAGCCAGATGCGGTCCGACAGCGGGGAGACCCAGGCGACCGCCCAGCGGGCCCAGTTCTTGACCTCGGTCGGCTGCGCACGGCGGGCCAGGAGCAGGAGGCGACGGGCCTCCTTGTGGTCGCGCATGCGGGCCGCGGCCACACCGCCGACCGTGGCGTACCGGGTCAGCATGTCGCCGTCGGGGATCGGCGTGCGGGCCAGCGCCTCGAGGCCCTGCAGTGCCCAGCGCAGCCGAAGGGCGTCGCCCTCGGGGACCGGGCCGACCTCACGCTCGTTCCAGCGGACCAGCACCTCGGGGGTGTGCGTGACCTTGGCGCCGTGGTCGCCGACCGAGCCCAGGAGCTTCAGGCCGACCTCGGTGAGCGACTCGGTGTCGCCGGGGCCGCCGAAGCCACCGACCTCGAGCAGCCGGTCGCGGGTCGTGGTGAAGGCGCCGGTCCGGAAGCTGACGGTGGCCCGCATCCCGGCGGGACCGACCGGCATCGGCTCGATCTCGGAGGTGGAGGCGTCGAGGTGACGGTGCTCGCCGGCGCAACTGACGAGCGCGGCGCCGGTGGCGTCGATGATCCGGCCCATGCGGGCGAGCCAGCCGGCGGCGACCTCGTCGTCGGGGTCGAGCACCATGATCCAGTCGCCCGTCGCCCGCTGCAGGCCAGAGGTCCGGGCTGCGGCGATGCCGGCGCGCTCCTGGCGCACGATGCGGACCCGGGAGTCGGCCACGGCACGGGCGGCGGCGACGCTGTCGTCGGTGGAGCCGTCGTCGACCACGACGACCTCGAGGTCCACGAAGGTCTGGGCCAGCACTCCGGCCACTGCACGCCCGACGACGTCCTCGCGGTCCTGGACCGCGATGATCACGCTGAATCGAGGTGGCACGTCCCCCGTGCGGTGCAACACAACGGAATGTTCGCACCCTTTCGGCGCAAAGTGGCGGATAGTGCCGGTCCGGCGACCGCGCGTGACCTCAGCCGCGGGGGAGCATCCGGTAGACGGTCACGTCGCCGGAGGTCGCGAGCTGTTGCAGGTCGAGCTCGGCCTTGAGCTGGGCGAGTGGCCAGAGGTGCCCGTAGCGGGGCTCCGCGTCGATCCAGACCAGGCAGGTGGGGCGCGTGGCGAGCGTGGGCTCGAGCCGTTCGAGGTCGTCGACCTGCTCGTTCGACTCCAGGCCGGTGCGGCGGGGGCTCCACTTCGCCTCGACCGCGGGGTAGAGCCCGTTGGGCAGGTTGGAGTAGGTGCGGCAGCCCGCCGGGAGCGCGTCGAGGGCGGGGTTGTTGCGCACCTCGACGAACGTGTCGGCCGAGTAGTTGCCGTTGAAGAACTGGTTGCCCGACAGGAACAGGAGCAGCCCCGCAACGCCCGCCAGGACGTTGGCGCCGGCCCAGATGCGTGCGGCCAGGACTCCCCGCCGGTGCCAGGGCTGCGCCGAGTCCGGCCCCAGCGCACGGGTCGAGTCGACGACCACCAGGCCGAGCGTCAGCAGCGGGAAGTAGGCCGGGTTCAGGAGGCGTAGGTCGAGCTGGTTGAGCGCTGTGGTCGACCGCACGTAGAGCATGTAGGTCAGGTAGAGCACCGCAGTGAGGAACAGCAGGCCGGGGCCCCGTCCGAGCACGGCCCACGCCCGGTTCACGCGGAGGAGGAGTGACGGCCGACCGGTGCCGCTGCGCTCGACCCCGGCGACGGTGCGGGGCGCACCGAGCACCTGCCACACGACGACGACCGCCGCGGCCAGCCCCATGAGCCCGACGGCGGCCCAGACCTTGTCGAACCCGTTGGCCACGCCCGGCAGCAGGAACCGGCCGAGGGTGGCCACGATGTCGAACGCGTTGTCGACCAGACCACGCGCCGAGGGGTAGCGCTCACCGGTGTAGGTGCCGTCGAGGCTGTGGTTGCGGACCATCCACAGCACGGGGACCAGGACCGACACCGCGCCAAAGAGCGCCGCACGGCCGACCCGTGTCACGAACTTCCGGCTGCCGTCGAGCAGCAGCCACAGCCCGCCGATCCCGACGAGCGCGACCGCCACGTAGCGCAGCCCGAACCCGACCCACACCCAGAGCCCTGCGACCCCGGGCCACCACCAGGCGGTGCGCTCCTGCGCGGTGAGGAGCGTCAGCAGCAGGCACATGACGACGACCGCGAAGGCGAAGTCGGTCATGAGCAGGTGGCCGAACCCGATGGTCGAGGAACCGAGACCGATCACGAGCGTGCCGAGCAGCACGAGGTGCTGGTCCAGCACCAAGCGGGACAGCAGGCGGTGTCCGACGAGCACGGCGGCCGCAACGGTCAGGGCGTTGAGGAGGATCGCCGCGCCCGTGGTGCTGAGCGGGGTCGCCCACGCCAGTGCGGCCATGAGCGACGGCCAGAGCGGCGGCCAGATCGTGAGGGGCCGCTCGAGGAAGTAGCCGAGCCCGTTGCCAGAAATGAGTGAGTCGGCAATGGCCCGGTAGCCGACGCCGTCGTCGCCGGTCGCGATGCCGTGCACGTTGCCGACCAGCACCGCCAGCGCGGAGACCGCGGCCAGGAGCCCGACCCAGTGCCGCTGTACCCAGCCCGAGCCGCCGGCGGTCGCCACCTGGTCGTCGGCAGTCGTGGTCGGGCTGCCGTCGCCCCCGGTGGTCGTACTCATCAGGGGGACATCGTCGTGCCCGCGGCCCCGCGAGACAAGTACCCCCGACCCCCGGCGCTGCCCGGTCGTCCATCGAGGTGCCAACCCCTGAGTCGCTGTCCGGCCGGTACTCGTATGCTGGCCCCGCGATGAAGTGCGACCAGTGCGGCGGCGACAACCCCTCGGAGGCCCGCTTCTGCTCGTCCTGCGGCCGCTCGCTGACCAAGCCGGTCGAGGAACGGCGGGTGGTCACCGTGCTGTTCGCCGACCTGGTGGGGTTCACCTCGCTCGCGGAGCACCGCGACCCCGAGGACGTGAAGCTCCTGGTCGACCAGCTCTTCGAACGCCTGGTCCGGGTCGTCCACGACCACGGCGGCCAGGTCGACAAGATCGTCGGCGACGCGGTCGTGGCACTGTTCGGCGCGCCGGTGGCCCACGAGGACGACGCAGAGCGTGCCGTGCGCGCCGCGCTGCGGATGCAGGACGTGACCGCCGAGTACGCGGCCGAGACTGACACCCCGCTGCACCTCCGCGTGGGGCTGAACACCGGTGAGGTCCTCACGGGTGCCCTGCGCGCCGGCGGCGACTACACGGCAATGGGTGACGTCATGAACACGGCGTCGCGGCTGCAGACCTCGGCCGAGCCGGGGCAGGTCCGCGTGGCCGAGTCCACCTTCCGCGCCACGCACCAGGTGGTGGCCTACGACGAGCTCGGTCCGCTCCAGGCCAAGGGCCGGGAGGTGCCGGTCGACGTGTGGGTCGCAACCTCGCCGTTGCTGCCGCCCGGCTACCGGCCGCGTCGTCGCCGCACGCCGCTGGTCGGCCGCGAGGCCGAGCTCGATCTGCTGCTGACCACCGCCCGGCTGTCGCTGCGGCACCGGCGTGGCCAGACGTTGGTGGTCGTCGGCGAGGCCGGCCTGGGCAAACAGCGCCTCGCCAACGAGCTCACCGACCAGCTCGCGGTCGAGGACGAGGTGCTCGTGCTTGCCGGCCGGTGCGTCCCCTATGGCGAGGCCAACCCGTTCTGGCCCCTCGCCGAGGCCATCCGGTCCGGGTTCGGCGTGGGCCGCGACGCCCCCCGGGAGGACGCGGTTGCCAAGCTGCGTGTCGCGGTGGAGGCCGTGGCCCGGACCGTGCCCCGGCTCCAGCCCGACGTGGTGCTCGACGGCCTGCTGCACCTGCTCGGCTACGACGGTCCCCTGCGTCTGCTCGAGGGCGCCAAGGCCAGGACCG
>CAJANQ010000342.1 GCA_903941145.1 uncultured Actinomycetes bacterium | reverse complement strand
GAGAAGCTGCTCCTCTACGGCGGCGCGCTCGGGCGAGAGGCCGGCGCGGTCAAGGCGCGCGGCGACCGGCGCTCCGCCACGTCGGACTGGATGGAGCTCGAGCAGCAGCGCGGCATCTCGATCACCTCGACGGTGCTCCAGTTCCCCTACCGGGACTGCACGGTCAACCTGCTCGACACCCCCGGTCACCGCGACTTCTCGGAGGACACCTACCGGGTGCTCACCGCGTGCGACGCGGCGGTGATGGTGCTCGACGCCGCCAAGGGCATCGAGCCGCAGACCCTCAAGCTGTTCGAGGTCTGTCGGGACCGCGGGCTGCCCATCCTGACGTTCGTGAACAAGTGGGACCGGCCCGGCCTGAGCCCGCTCGAGCTGATCGACGACATCGAGCGGCAGCTCAGGCTCATCTGCACGCCGGTGACCTGGCCCGTCGGCATCGCCGGCGACTTCCGTGGTGTGGTCGACCGGGCGACGGGCGACTTCATTCGTTTCACCCGGACCGCGCGCGGCGCCACCGAGGCCCCCGAGGAGCTCGTCGAGGCCGACCGGGCCCAGGTCGAGGAGGGCGACTCCTGGACACAGTGCTCCGACGAGCTCGAGCTGCTGTCGGGCACCGAGCACGACCACGAGATGTTCCTGGCCGGCGAGAGCACACCGATGTTCTTCGGGTCGGCCATCACCAACTTCGGCGTCCGGCTCCTCCTGGACTCGGTCATCGACGAGGTCCCCGCCCCCACGGCCCGGCCCGACACCGACGGCAACCTGCGTGAGCTCGACGACCCGTTCTCGGGGTTCGTGTTCAAGGTGCAGGCCAACATGGACAAGGCCCACCGCGACCGCATCGCGTACGTGCGGGTCTGCTCGGGCCGGTTCGAGCGCGGCATGGTCGTGACACACGGCCGCACCGGCAAGCCGTTCGCCACCAAGTACGCGCACTCGGTGTTCGGCTCCGAGCGCGAGACGCTCGAGGAGGCCTTCCCCGGCGACGTCGTCGGCCTGGTGAACGCCAACGACGTGCGCGTCGGCGACTCGCTCTACGTGGAGCGGCCGGTCGAGTTCCCGCCGATCCCCAGCTTCGCCCCGGAACACTTCGCCATCGCCCGCACCACCGACGTCAGCCGGTCCAAGCAGTTCCGCGCCGGCATCAGCCAGCTCGACGAGGAGGGCGTGGTGCAGGTCCTGCGCGACCCCGACCTGGGCGACCAGGCGCCCGTCCTGGCCGCAGTCGGCGCGCTCCAGTTCGAGGTGGCCAAGCACCGGCTCGAGCAGGAGTTCGGCGCCCCGGTCGAATTCTCGATGACCCGCTACAAGGTGGCGCGACGCACCGACGACGACAGCCGGGCCACGCTCCGCGGCATGCAGGGCGTCGACGTGCTCGAGCGCACCGACGGCACGCTCCTCGCCGTGTTCGAGTCGACGTACTGGCTCGACCGGCTCGAGGCCGAGCAGCCCGACCTCACGCTCGACCGGCTGGTCGCCGAGGGCGAGCTCCGCCAAGGCTGAGCCCTCGCCCCCACCCCCCCTCCTGCCCACCCACCCGTCGCATCCCTCGGGTTTTCGTGACGTCTCGCCGCCATATG
>CAJANQ010000341.1 GCA_903941145.1 uncultured Actinomycetes bacterium | reverse complement strand
TGGCGGCCGCTGCGGCCACCGGGAGCACGTTGTCGACCACCGTCACCGTCACCGACTTGGAGCCGGTGGCCCCCTGGTTGTCGGTCACCGTGACCGTCGCGGTGTAGGTGCCCGCTGCGGTGTAGGTGTGGTTCGGGGTGGCGCTCGACGAGGTGCCGCCGTCGCCGAAGGTCCAGGCGTACGAGTTCACCGTGCCGTCGGCGTCGGTGGAGCCCGAGGCGTCGAAGGCGAAGTTGGTGATGTTCGTCTTGCCCGAGGACGGTGCCACCGTGGCGGCCGCCACCGGCTCCTGGTTGGGCGCACCGATCTCCATGGTCAGCGTCGACGTGGCGGTGACGCCGTTGTCGTCGGTGACCGTGAGGGTCACGGTGTAGGTGCCCTGGGCCGTGTAGGTGTGGGTCGGGTTGGCCTCCGAGCTGGGGGCCGAGCCGTCACCGAAGTCCCACGAGCGGGTGAACGTGCCGTCCGGGTCGCCGGAGCCGGCCGAGCTGAACTGGACCGCCAGCGGCGCCTGGCCGCTGGTGAGGTCCGAGCCGGCCACCGCGGTGGGCGACTGGTTGGCGTTCACCGTGATGGCGACCGGCGCCGTGGCGGTCGCCCCGTCGTTGTCGGTCACCGTCAGGACCGCCGTGTAGGTGCCGGCAGCCTCATAGGTGTGGTTCGGGCTGGCGGCCGAGCTGGTCGCCGTGCCGTCGCCGAAGTCCCAGCTGTAGCTGACGATCGAGCCGTCGAGCTCCTGGTCGGCGGAGCCGGCCGAGCTGAACGCCACGACCAGGGGCTCCTTGCCCGAGGTCGGGGTGCCCGCTGCTGCCGCGATCGGCGACAGGTTGGGCTCCCGGACGTTCACCGACACCGTCTTGGTGTCGGTGCCGCCCTCGTCGTCGGTCACCGTCAGGGTCGCCGTGTAGGTGTTCGGCGTCTCGTAGACGTGCGACGGGTTGGCGTCGCTGCTCACCGGGGTGCCGTCACCGAAGTCCCAGCTGTAGCTGGCGATGGTGCCGTCGGAGTCGACCGAGCCGGCCGAGCTGAAGTTGACCGTCAGCGGGAACACGCCGCGCAGCGGGGTGCCGTTGGCAACCGCCGTGGGCGCCACGTTGACCGAGGTCGAGATCACGACCGACGACGTGCTGGTCGCACCCTCGTCGTCCGTGACGGTCAGGACCGCCGTCTTGGCACCGGAGGTGGTGTAGGTGTGCGACGGGTTGGCGTCGGTGCTCACCGGGGAGCCGTCACCGAAGTTCCAGCTGTAGGACACGATCGTGCCGTCGGCGTCGCTCGAGCCGGCCGAGGAGAACTCGACCAGGAGCGGCTTGCGACCCTCGGTGGGCGAGGCCGCAGCAGCTGCGACCGGCGCCGTGTTGGAGTGGAAGCGGAGCGCACGGGTACCTGCACCGCCGGCAGCACCGGCGTTGCCGCTGCCACCAGCCGTGCCGGCCGTACCGGCGAAGCCGTTGCGGTTGGCCGTGTTGGTCGTGCCAAGGGCACCGCCGGTACCAGCCGTACCGCCGGAGCCTGCTGCGCCTGCCGTGCCACCGGAGCCGGCGTCGCCGAGCGTGCCCGTGGTGGTGGACACCACCTGGGCGCCAGTGCCGACGGAGTAGATGCCGATCGACGGGCCACCGGCACCGCCGCCGCCGCCGGAGCCGCCACGGCCGCCAGCTGCGCCGCCGCCACCACCGCCACCGGCCGCGCTGCGACCCGTGTTGATGTTGGCCGGCGAGCCGCCGTTGCCACCGTTGCCACCGGTACCACCGGTTGCGCCTGCGCCACCAGCGCCGCCGTTACCGCCGGTGCTCGTGATGACCGCCGTGCCGGTGACCGTCACCGAGGCGTTGCTGGTGTAGATGCCGAACGAGCCACCGCCCGCGGTACCACCGGTACCGCCGCCGCCACCCGTGCCGCCCAGGCCGCCGGAGCCGCCCGAGCCACCACGACGACGGGCGCCTGCGGGGTTGATGAGCCGGTTGCTGCTCTCGCCGCCGCCACCGCCGCCACCGCCACCGCCACCGCCTCGTGCACGGAGCGT
>CAJANQ010000340.1 GCA_903941145.1 uncultured Actinomycetes bacterium | reverse complement strand
GACAACAGAAGGACTACGGACAATGCCTTACGCAACGTCAGAAGCCACAACCTCGAAGCGCCCTTGGCGGATGCTTCTCACCTCATCGCTGGCGGCGCTGCTCGCCGTCGGCCTGTTCTCGGCCGCCCCGTCCTCCGCAAATCCCGCGACGACGACGGTCTCGATCGGTGACGCCTCGGGCCTCGAGCACGCCGACGCCCAGGCCGGCCTGTTCGTGCCGGTCACCCTGTCGGCCGCCGCTGGCTCCGCTGTGACCGTGCAGTACTGGACCGTTGCTGGCACCGCCACCTCCCCCGCCGACTACTCGACCTGGGGCACCCCCGCCTCGCCGCGGTCCATCACCATCCCGGCCGGCTCCCGCCAGACCACCATCAACGTGCCGGTGAAGCCTGACGTCGCCTCCGAGGGCAACGAGACCTTCAGCGTCGTGCTCGGTTCGGTCACCAGCGCCAACGCCAGCGTGGGTCGTGGCACCGGTACCGCCACCATCGTCGACTCGTCCGCAGGCTCGCTGGTCTCCAACGTGTCCGTGCTCGAGGGCAGCGGCAACGCCCCCGCCGCCAAGGCCCAGTTCCGCGTCGAGTTCGCCTCGGTCTCGAACCAGCCCCGCACCGTGAGCTACTCGACCGCGAACGGCACCGCCGTCGCCGGCACCGACTACACGGCCGCCAAGCCCAACTCGGTGACCTTCAGCGCTGGTCAGACCTCCAAGACGGTCGACGTCACCATTGCTGGCAACGACACCTACCAGGGCAACCGCTCGTTCGCCCTCAACGTCACAGGCGCCGTCGCCGGCACTGGCACCGCGACCATCCTCGACGACGAGACCGCTCCGGTGACCACGACCAGCACGACCACGACCAGCACGACCACGACCACGACCACGACCACGGTGCCGCCGACGACGACCACCATCCCGTCTGGCCCGGTCGGGCTCTCCGCCAACCCGATCACGGTCGCGGACAACCCTGGCACCGCGAACGTCACGGTGTACTGGAACGGTCAGGCTGCCAACAAGCTGATCTTTATCTCCGTCTGCCGGAAGTCGAACTCGGACGCCACCTTCACCCCGGCCCTCGACTGCGCCCCGCTGTCGGAGCTCAACCCGAACGGCACGCCGTCGGGCAGCGGTTCGGCCACCCTCGAGGTGTTCCGCGGACCGGACCCCTCGGGCGACCTGAACTGGGGTTGCTTCGCCGCCTCGGACGTCGCTCCGGCCGGCATCCAGAAGAACACCACCTGCTACGTGCGTGTCACCAACAACGTGGTCTCCAACAAGGACGCGGCCCAGGAACTGGCCTTCACCATCGTCCCCTGATCTAGGCATCACTGGGTAGAGGAAGGGGGGCTGCGGGCAACCGCAGCCCCCCTTTCGAGTCCCAAGTGCGGTGGCCCCGGTCCTCAGGAGCGAGGCGCTGGTGCCGACACCCACATCACGCCCGTTGTCGCACGGGTACTCCTGCAGCACCGGGCTCGAAGGTCAGCTGGACACAACGCAACGGACCGACGACGGGTCAGGTCGGGGTGAGTGCAAGGTCGAGCGCGGCGCCGAGGTTGAGGAACGACGGCGTGATGCGCTCGGTGAAGGTGTCGGACCCACCGGTGGCGACCCACTCGTCGACGG
>CAJANQ010000339.1 GCA_903941145.1 uncultured Actinomycetes bacterium | reverse complement strand
ACGAGCATCTGGTTCATCTCCCTGAACTTGGCCCGCAGGTACGCGACGTCGCGTGGCAGCAGGGGCACCTGCGGCCAGCAGCCCTCTCCCTGGTCGGGCAGCGGTGCCATGTAGCCGGTGACGACCACCTTGGCCCTCGGGGCGCGTTCGTGGATCCCGGCCAGCGCGGCGTCGATCTTCTTCCTGGTCGCGGCAACCCGCTGGGACACCTCGTCGACCCCGTTCCTCACGTAGCGGTCGACGCACGGCTGGCCGAAGGGTGCCCGGCCGAGCGGGAAGGGCAGGAGGTTCACGCAGCTGAGGGCGAGCGAGTCGAACTTGATGTCGTTGCCGCCCATGCCGATCGTCACCAGCGTCGTGTCCTCGGTGAGGGCGTCGAACTGCGGCGGGGCGAAGGTGCCGAGGTTGTCCTTCTGCCGCTCGGTGAGGTGCTTGGTGCTTGCCGACCCGCAGCTGGCGTCGACGAACTGCTGCACGTCGAGCAGGTGGGCGACACGGTGCGGGTAGTTGTTGGCGGACCGGCCACAGCCGACAGGGTTACCCACCGGCTCGCCGATGAGCGGGCCGGACACCCACGAGTCACCCAGCGCGACGTACCGGGCCGTGCCGGTCCCGGCCGGGTGCAGCATCGGCGGCTCCGGCGTGCTGCAGGCCGTGACGGTGGCGAGCGTGGCGATGACGGCGAGGCAAGCCCCCCAGCGGACCCGTGTCATGTCCAGAACACTACGGGAGCCGCCACGCCGGGTCGGACACTCCGCCGTCGGCCAGGTCGACCACCACGTCGCCGATCGCCGGCACGAACTTGAACCCGTGGCCCGAGCACGGTGAGCAGACCACCAGGGGGCCACGGCGGTCCAGGACGAAGTGCTCGTCGGCCGTCGACGTGAACAGGCACGACGTGGTGCCGAACGGCTCGGGGTCCAGCCCGGGGAACCACTCCTCGACGTAGCCGGCCAGCCGGGTCGTGCGGTCGGGGTCGGGAGGGGTGCGCCGATCCGGGTCGGTCGGGGCGACGGTGTCGTAGCCGCCGACCTTGACGCCGGTCCCGGGGGTCTCGAGCCCGTACGCGGCGAACCCGAGTCCGGCCGGGCCGGCGGCGTCGGGGGAGTGGTGCAGGAAGCTCGGCCACACGGCGGCCGGGTCCCGGGGCCGGAAGTGGGACGGCTGGTCGGCCTCGACCAGGAACGGCGGCAGCGTCAGGCTCCCGCCGGCCACCTGCTCGACCCACGACCCTGCGGCTACGACAACCAGCGGGGTCCCCCACTCGCGGTCGCCGGTCCGGACCCGGGCGCTGTCGCCGTCGACCTGCACCGAGACCACGGGCGTGTCGTAGAGGACCTCGGCGCCGTACCGACGGGCTGTCGTCACCGCCGCCGTGACGGTCCGCTCGGCGAAGCACCGGCCGCCGTCGGGACTGAACGCGACGGACTCGCCGAACCGCATGCCGGGCCAGCGCTCCTGCGCGGCAGACGGGGAGAGCTCCTCGACCGCGAACCCGGCGGCACGGAGGTTGGCGGCGACCTGGGCCACCGCCGCCGCGTCGCCGTGGTCGAGCTGGCCCACCTGCTCGAGCAGCACCTGTCCGCTCTCCTCCTCCAGCTCGCGCCAGAGCGGGAGCGCCCGACGGGCGAGCTCGACGTAGCGGGCGTCGCGGTAGGCGACGCGGAAGATCCGGACGGCCCCGTGCGACGAGCCCCGGTCGTGGCCCGGTCCGAACTGTTCGAGGGCGACGACCGAGCGCCCGGTGCGGGCGAGCCGCCACGCCGCAGCCGCGCCCATGCCTCCAAGGCCGACGACCACGGCGTCGACACGGGGGGT
>CAJANQ010000338.1 GCA_903941145.1 uncultured Actinomycetes bacterium | reverse complement strand
GTCCGTACCCGCAGCCGCAGACGGGTCCGTGCCCGCTGCAGCAGCAGCGTCAGTCCCACCGGCAGCACCGGCTCCACCGGCCCCACCGGCCGCACCAGCCGCACCTGGCTGTGCCCCGGCCGCACCGGGTGCGGCCGTCACGAGCTTGGGTGGCGGCGGAGCAGCGCACGTGGCCGGCCGGGCTGGGGCGCCCGGGATCTTGGCCGTAGCGTCGAGTGCGATGTTCACCAGCACCGACGACAGTCGGGAGTAGAGCAGCGGCTCCGCCCGCTCCTGGCCCCTGCACACTGCGTAGTTCAGGTAGCTCGCCATGACGGCGCCCTTGGCGGGGTCGAACCCCTTGGTCTGGACGATCGCGTACGAGTAGGTCGACGGGAAGTACGCCCGGGGGTCACCACCGGTGTAGCTGAGCTTGAAGGTGCCGTCGCCATTCGGCGAGGCGAACCCGAGCGCCACCGTCGAGTTGGCCGGGTTCGGCGGCGTGAACACGCCCACGGCGTTCTGGACCTGGGCCGCCGGCAGCCGCTTCACCTTGGTGTAGCCGGTCTCGATGTAGGTGATGGAGTCCTTGCCGGTGGAGTCGTTGGCCACCGCAGAGGCGATGCCGTCCGACGCGAACGCCTGGGACACCGAGCCGTAGCCGTTCGGCCACTGCGAGATCGGCTTGCGCTGGGCCAGATAGGCGTCCTGGCCAAAGTTGCCGCGACCGATGAACGTCACGAAGGCGTTCCAGACCGCAGGGGCTCGAGCGATGCAGAACTCGCTGAACACGAAGCTGGTGCCGGACCGGTCGGACCTCACCACCGGCCGGATCTTGGAGGCGGGCAGGGGAATCCCGGGGTTGGTCGCCACGATGGCGGGGTCGTTCCACTTGATGTCAGGAACGGTGAAGATCCTGCAGACGTCGTTGGCGGTCAGCTTCACGTTGGTGATCCGCTGCCCGTTGGTCCCGATGACGTTGAACATGAACGCCAGCGCACCCGCCACCGTCGGCACGTAGACGAAGTCGCCGCGCCCAGACCCCTTGACCCGGGGGATCTCCTCGTCGAGGAAGGCTATGTCGGACTGGCCGAAGTCGAGCGCACCGGAGATGTACTTGTCGCGGCCAAAGCCGGAGCCGGCCGACGAGTAGTTGATCCGGTTGTTGTACGGCGCCTTGGCCACATCGGCGCGCCACTGGTTGATGATGAGGCTGGCGAACGACGAACCACCACCGGTCACGGTGGGGCCGTCGGCCGCGGCCGGCTGCATGCCGGTGAGGGTGACCGCCAGGACCGTGGCCATGGCGGCTGCGGCCAGTGCCGCCCGCTGCAGTCGCCGCGCCATCAGCCGAACCGTCCCGTCACGTAGTCGAGCGTCCGGGGGTCGGACGGGTTGGAGAAGAGGCGCTCGGTCGGGCCGGACTCGACGATCCGGCCCGGCTTCCCGAACTCCTCGACCAGGAAGAACGCACAGTTGTCGCTGACCCGCTGGGCCTGCTGCATGTTGTGCGTGACGATCACGATCGTGATGTCGTGGCAGAGCTCACGGATGGTCTGCTCGATCACCCGGGTGGAGATCGGGTCGAGCGCCGAGCACGGCTCGTCCATCAGCAGGACGTCGGGCTTCACTGCGAGCGACCGGGCGATGCACAGGCGCTGCTGCTGACCGCCCGAGAGCGACATGCCGCCCTCGTTGAGGCGGGTCTTGACCTCTTCCCACAGACCGGCCCGGCGCAGGCACTCCTCGACCAGACCCTTGGGGTCGGGGGTCTTGGTGCCGGACAGCTCCAGGCCAGCCAGGACGTTGTCGGCGATCGACATGGACGGGAACGGGTTCGGCTTCTGGAACACCATGCCGATCCGTCGGCGCACCTCGGTGGGGTTGATGTCCTCGGAGTAGATGTCCACGCCGTCGAGCAGGATGTCGCCCGCCAGCTGGGCGCCGGGAACGAGCTCGTGCATGCGGTTGAGCGAGCGCAGGAAGGTCGACTTGCCGCAGCCCGACGGTCCGATGAGCGCCGTGACCATGCTGGGCTCCATCGACAGCGAGCAGCCCTCGAGGACCTTGCGGCCGGAGAACCACATGCTCACGCCCGAGGCGTCGAGGTGGGCCGACGTGGTGCCGTCCGACGACGGCTCCGACTGGGCGGCGGCCGGCTGGGCCACGACAGCAGCAGCTGCAGGTGCCGCAGCGGGACTGGCCGGCACCGGCTGGGTGAGGTCGACGTCGGGGACGTTGTCGGCGCCGGACGCTTCGGAACCAACGACCGGAAGCGGCGCCACCGGCGGTGGGACGGCCGGCTGATCTCCGGACGCGAACATGGGGCGAGGCTCCTCTGGCTGGTACGGGGGCGGTACCGCCGACTCGGGGCGGGTATCGGTCATCACTTTCCTCCACGGAGGCGGTCGCCGCGGGCACCGATGGCCCTGGCGATGACGAACAGGACGAGCACGAGCAGCATGAGCACCAGGGCGCCGCCCCAGGCCCGGGCCACCTGGGCGTCGTTGGGCTCTCGCAGCAGCTGCCAGATGAAGAGCGGCAGGTTCGACTGCGGCCCCGAGAACGGGTTCCAGTTCATGCTGGAGTTGCCGAACGCGGTGAGCAGCACCGGTGCCGTCTCGCCGATGGCACGGGCCACGCCGAGGATCGACGCCGTGATGAGTCCCGACCGGGCCGTCGGCAGCACCACCTGCACCACGCTGCGCCACTGCGGTGCGCCGAGCGCCAGGGCCGACTCGCGGAGGCCGTCGTCGATGGTGCGGAGGATCTCCTCGGCCGTCCGGGTGACGATCGGGATCATCATGATCGACAACGCGACGCCGGCCGCCGCGCCAGAGAACCCGTTGCCCTCGTTCACCCAGATGGTGAACACGATGAGGCCGGCCACGATGGACGGGAGGCCGCTCATGGCGTCGACCACGAAGCGCACCGGGACCGAGAGCTTGCCCTTGATCTCGTGCAGGTACACGGCAGTCAGGATCGCGATCGGCACAGCAATCACCGTGGCGATCGCGATCTGCTGCATCGTGCCGACCAGGGCGTGCACCAGACCGCCACCCTCGTCGAGGGGGCCGACCGAGCCCATGTCGCTCGCAAAGAACTCGGCGTTGATCACGCCGATGCCCTTGATGAACACGTAGCCCACCATCCACACCAGCACCGCGACGGCCACCATGCCCGAGACCCAGATCAGGGTGGTCACCATGCGGTCGGTCGCCACCACCGCGCTCGTGCGGTCCCGGCCCATCAGGTAGCTGGCCGCCAGGAACCAGATCAGCGCCCAGATCGCGAACGTCAGCGGCGCCGTCCAGTCCATGACGGTGCAGAGCAGCCACGACGCCATCAGTCCGGAGGTGGCGGCCACCACCAGTTCCACCCGGTCACGGGTAGAGAGGGACCTGGGGCGCCGTGGCTGCTCGTCCATGGGCGGGAGCACCTCGGCCGGAGGCGCTGCCGCTGCGCCCCGCCGGCGTCGCCGGGGCACGGTCGCGTCCGCCGGCGCCGACGTGTCGTCGGTGCGGGCGGAGGTCGTGGGGATGAGCTCGGTCGGTGCCGTCATCACGCCACCTGCGAGCGTCGGACGATCGAGCGGGCAAAGAGGTTGACGATGAGCGTCATGATGAACAGCGCCAGGCCGGCGGCGATCAGGCCGCTGATCTCCAGGCCCTGCGCCTCACCGAACTTGGTGGCGATCAGTGCGGAGATCGAGCCCGAGCCCTTCTCCAGGATGTGCAGGTTGGGCGTGTAGACGAGGGCGATCACCAGCACGACCGCGATGGTCTCGCCCAGGGCCCGGCCGAAGCCCAGCAGGACCGAGCCGACGATGCCGCTGCGGCCGAA
Organism: uncultured Actinomycetes bacterium; assembly: GCA_903941145.1. Classification (GTDB taxonomy): domain Bacteria; phylum Actinomycetota; class Acidimicrobiia; order Acidimicrobiales; family Microtrichaceae; genus CAJANQ01. Next base: position 145 of record CAJANQ010000338.1, on the reverse strand, counting down.
GGGCAGCACGACGTCGCGGATCATTCCCCAGCGACTCCCACCCAGAGCGAGGGCGCCTTCGCACTGCACCCGGGGGCACTGCGCCATGACGTCGCGGGAGACCGACGTGATGACCGGCGTCACCATGAACGCCACCACGATGCCG
>CAJANQ010000337.1 GCA_903941145.1 uncultured Actinomycetes bacterium | reverse complement strand
CGTCCCGAACGGCGTCCTGGCCGCGACGTACTGCGCCACGCTCGTCGACGAGTGGGTGCACCTGGGCCTGCGTCACGCAGTGGTGGCGCCCGGGTCCCGGTCGACCCCCATGGCCCTCGCCCTGGCCGCCGACGACCGGCTCGAGGTCCACGTCCACCACGACGAGCGGTCGGCCGCGTTCATGGCGCTGGGCATCGGCCTGCGCACCGGGGACCCGGCGCTGGTCCTGTGCACCAGCGGCACCGCGGCGGTGGAGCTGCACCCCGCGGTGGTCGAGGCCCACCAGGCCGGCGTCCCGATGCTGGTCGTCACCGCCGACCGCCCGCCGGAGCTGCAAGGTGTTGGTGCGCCGCAGACCATCGACCAGCGCGAGCTCTACGGGTCGGCGGTCCGTTGGTACTGCGAGCCCGGTGCGCCCGAGCCCGGTGGCGCCGCGTGGTGGCGCGACCTGGCGGTCGACGCCTGGGCCCGCACCGGTGGGGCCCCTCCCGGCCCGGTCCACCTGAACCTGGCGTTCCGCGAGCCGCTCGTCGGCACCCCCGCCGACCTGCCGCCGCCCTCGCCGCGGTCGGCGGACCCGGCCGCCGTGCGGACGGTGGGACCGGGCTGGAACCTGCCCGACGAGGAGCTGGGCCGTCTGATCGACGCGGTGTCGGGCCGCCGCGGCGTCGTCGTCGCCGGTGCCCGCGCCGGGACCCGTGCCCAGGACCGCGACGCGCTCCTCGCCCTGGCGGAGCAGCTCGGCTGGCCGGTGCTGGCCGAGCCCACCTCGGGCTGTCGGACCTCGCACCGCAACGTCGTGGCCCACTTCGACCCGGTCCTCCGCCATCCCGGGTGGGCCGAGGCGCTGCGGCCCGAGTTCGTGCTGCGGGTCGGCGGGCTGGTCGCCTCCAAGGTGACGGCCCAGTGGTTGGCGACCTCGGGCGCGCTGCAGGTCGGTCTGGACCGGTTCGGTCTGGTGCCCGACCCCGACCACCAGCTGGCCCGCTCGCTCACCGCCGACGTCGCGGAGGTGTGCGGCCGCCTCGCCGCCGCGGGCCCGGCGCCGGCCCCCGACGGCTGGTCCACCCGCTGGCGCTCGGCCGAGGCCGACGCAGCGTTCGCCATCGCGGAGGTGTTCGACCACCAGTTCTCGCTCACCGAGCCCGGCTCCGTCGTCGCCGCCGCCGAGCGGGTGGCCCCGGGGGCGCTCGTCGTGTCGTCGTCCATGCCCGTGCGTGACCTCGAGTGGTTCGCCGCGCCCCGCAACGACCTGGACGTGTACTCCAACCGCGGCGCCAACGGCATCGACGGGGTGACGTCGACCGCGGTCGGCGTGGCCCTCACCGGAGTGCCGACGGCGCTCCTGGTCGGCGACATCGCGTTCCTGCACGACACCAACGCGCTCCTGGGTCTGGCCGGCCGCGACGTCGACCTGTGCATCGTCGTGGTCGACAACGGCGGCGGCGGGATCTTCTCGTTCCTCCCGCAGAGGTCGTCGCTGGACGCCGACCGGTTCGAGCAGCTGTTCGGCACCCCGCACGACGTCGACCTGGTCGAGCTGGCCCGTGTCCACGGCCTTCCCGCCCAGCGGGTCGGCACGCGAGAAGGACTGCGGGCCGCCGTGGTCGCCCATGCCGGCCGGCCCCGGGTGGTCGTCGTGGGCACGGGCGACCGTGACCACAACGTGGCGGCGCACGACGCCATCAACGCGGCCGTGGCCGCCGCCCTCGGCACCCCCGGCTGACCGGAGCGCGACGGTGGGAGACGAGGGACAAGAAGCCCGCGGGCCGGTACGGTGGACCCATGACGTCCGGCGGACCCAACGACGCCCATCCGGCAGGCAGCAACGACGAGTTCGGCGAGCCCGTTGAGCACCCCGGGTTCGGCGAGCCCACGGCCCTGACCGACGACGGCGCCGTCCGACCCCCCGAGCCTCGAGCCACCGGCACCATCACCGTCGCCACCGACCGCCACCTGGGCTGGGCCGAGTTCGGCCACCCCGACGGCGACCCGGTGCTGTGGTTCCACGGCACCCCCGGCGCCCGTACGCAGATCCCGCCGGCGGTCGACGAGGTCGCACTGGCCAACGGGTTCCGCGTCATCACCGTCGAGCGGCCCGGCACCGGCCGGTCGACCGACCACAAGTACCACCGGGTGCTGGACTTCTCCGCCGACGTCGAGGTCGTGGCCGACGAGCTGGGCCTGGACCGGTTCGCCGTGGTCGGACTCTCCGGCGGCGGCCCGTACGCGCTCGGTGTGGCGCACGCGCTGCCGGAGCGGGTGGTCTGCGTGACGCTCCTGGGCGGGCTCGGACCAGTCCGCGGCCCCGACGCCGTGCTCTCCTACACCCGGGTGCTGCGGCTCATGGCCCCGCCCCTCGAGGTGCTGCGCTCCCCGCTCGGCTCGCTCGTCAACGGGATCCTGAAGGTCGCCACCCCGTTCGCCGACCTTGCCTACGGCGCCTACGCGTCGGTCCTCGGCCTGGCCGACCGCGACACGCTCCGTGAGCCCGAGTTCCGCGCCATGTTCATCCGTGACCTGGTCGAGGCCGGCGAGCTCCGGGCCGCAGCGCACGACCTCGCGCTGTTCGCCCGTCACTGGGGCTTCAACCTGGACGAGGTCACCGTGCCCGTCATCTGCTGGCAGGGGCTCGCCGACCACATCGTCCCGCCGAGCCACGGCCACCACCAGGCGGCACGGCTGCCCCACGGCGAGCTCAGGGTCCGACAGGGTGCCGGCCACTTTGCAGGGTTCAACCAGGTGGCCGACGTGCTCGGGCGACTTCGGCAGGTGTGGGCGCTGCGCACCGAGGCGCCCACCTCCAGCAGCACCGACTGACGAAGTTCCCTACGGCCGCACGTTCCTGTTGCTGCGCCTACGGCCGCACGTTCCTGTTGCTGCGCCTACGGCCGCACGTTCCTGTTGCTGCGCCTACGGCCGCACGAGGGCACTCAGCGCGGCCTTGAACTTGGCCTGGGTCTCGGCCAGCTCCGCAGCAGGGTCCGAGTCGGCCACCACGCCCACGCCGGCGAACACACGCGCCCTGGTCCCGTCGAGCTCTGCGCCGCGGATGCCCACCGCGAAGATCCCGTTGCCCTCGGCGTCGACCCAGCCCACCGGCCCGGCGTAGCGGCCCCGGTCCAGGTGCTCGAGCCGGGCCTGCGCCGCGAGCGCCGGTCCGACCGGCCAACCTCCGACCGCCGGTGTGGGATGCAGCGCGGCGACCATCTCGAGCACGGACGGCAGCGGCCGCGACAGCCGGCCCTCGACCAGCGTCGCCAGGTGCTGCACCGGTCCGGCCGGTACGACCGACGGCGTCGGCTCGGCGTCCAGGTAGGAGCACCAGGTCAGGAGCGCGTCATGGACCATGTCGATCGTGATCTGGTGCTCGGCCCGGTTCTTGGCCGACGCCAGCAGCTCGGCGGCGGCCCGGTGGTCGACCTCTGGGTCGCCGGTCCGAGGGGTCGTGCCGGCCATCGGCTGGGCCCGCACGGTCTCGCCGAGCCGTGACACCAGCAGTTCGGGGCTGGCGCCCACGAACCCGTCGACCAGGTAGGTGAGCGCGTGCGGGAGGGCCTGTGCGAACCGGGCCAGCACGGCCGCCGGGTCGAACGCCGTGCCTGCCTCGACGACGAGCTCGCGGGCCAGCACGACCTTGGTGAAGTCGCCCTCGGCGATGGCCTTGGTGGCCGCGGCGACGGCGTCGCACCAGTCCTCGGGATCCTGCACGGCGCGCACCCCGACGTCGGCCGGAAGGTCGGCTGCGGTCCGTGCCGGACCTGCATCGGCGCCGTCGACCACCGTGGTCCACGAGTCGCCGCGGGCGGTGCGGCCGACCAGCCGGGCCGGGACCACGAACGACGCCGAGGCCTCCCGGTCAAAGGGCAGCGCGCCGAACGCCACGGGTCCGCGGACCGGGAGCCCCTCGGTGCCGTCACCCGCGGACTGGCCGAACGCTCCTAGCGCCTCGGCAACCCTGCCGACGTGGTCGGGCCAGGGGGCCGGCAGCTCGATGCGGAGCGCCTCCCCGGTGCCCCACAGCGAGAGGTCCGGCGTACCGACGGCGACGTCGGGCGCGGCGGGCGGGTCGACCCGTTCCGAGGCGGTGGTGGCCCGCACGGCGTCAGACCCGGGTGGCGGTGATGAGCTGGGAGATGCCGCCCGAGAGGAGCGTCCGCTTGGTGTCGCGGAAGCCGGCGTCGGTGACCATCTGCACGAGCTCGTCGGGGGAGGGCAGGTACTCGACCGACCGGGGCAGGTACCGGTAGGCGTCGCCGTCGGACAGGAGGGCCCCGATCTTGGGCACGACCTTCCCGAAGTAGATGCCGTGGCCGAACCGCATGACCGGGTTGGGCGGCTCGGCCACCTCGAGCAGGGCGATGCGCCCGCCGGGCCGCACGATGCGGGCCGTCTCGACCAGCGTGGCCGCCAGGTCGGTGAAGTTCCGCAGCGCGAAGCCGCACGTGAGGCCGTCCACCGAGGCGTCGGGGAACGGCATCGCCGAGCCGTCGGTCTGTACCCGGGGGAACGGCACGGGGGCGGCGGCGAGCATCCCGTAGGACAGGTCGGCGCCGACGGCGGTCAGGCCGCGACCGGCCAGCTCACGGGCCAGATCGCCGGTCCCGCACGCCAGGTCGACGACGACCGACCCGGGGACCAGGCCAAGCGTGGCCACGGTTCGCTTGCGCCAGCCCACGTCCATGCGGAACGTCATGACCCGGTTCACGGTGTCGTACCGGTCGGCGATGACGTCGAACATCGCCCTGACCGAGCGGGTCTTGTCCTCGCCCGACGGGAGCGGGTCGCCTGGTCGCGGGATGAGGTCGCGGTCGGCCGTGGCGGGGGAGTCCATGGCCGCAGCCTACGACGTGCCCTCCGGCGGCACCGTGCCGGGGCAGACTGCACACATGGCGATCGATTTCACCCTCACCCCAGAGCTCGAGGACATCCGTGTCCGGGTCCGCGAGTTCATCGACGACGTCGTGCAGCCGGGCGAGGCGCACATCCATGACGAGCGTTTGGAGACCACCGACCGCGACGCGTACATCGGCACGCTGCTCGGCATGCGCAAGCAGGCCAAGGAGGCCGGGCTGTGGCTCCCGCACATGCCGACCGAGTGGGGCGGCATGGGGCTGGGCCACGTCGAACTGGCAATGGTGCAGGCCGAGTCCGCCCGCACCTACTACGGGCCGTGGGTGCTGAACTGTCAGGCCCCCGACGAGGGCAACATGCACACGCTCGAGCACTGGGGTACCGACGAGCAGAAGGAGCAGTACCTCAAGCCGCTCTGCGAGGGGTT
>CAJANQ010000336.1 GCA_903941145.1 uncultured Actinomycetes bacterium | reverse complement strand
GGCACCCGCTGCAGCGAGCTGCCGCCCACGTCGAACACGACGGAGTCCCAGTTGGCCGACACCACGTCGTCGGCGAAGCGCTCCAGGCACCGGCCGCGGAAGAACGCCCGCGTGTCCGCCGGCGGCTCGGTCACGGCCGTCCGGACCTCGGCCGGGTCGGCCACCGTGGCGAGCCCCACCCGGCGCGCCAGCGACGAGGCGGGCCGGAGGTCGTGGTACTGCAGGTCCATCGCCACGAGGCGGGCGTCGCCCCACTCGATGCCGTGACGCTCCCGGTAGGCGTTGAAGAGCCGCAGCTTGGCGACCCAGTCGAGCTGGTCGGCGAGCGTGAACGGGTCCGACTCCAGGCCGGACAGGACCGTCTCCCACCGGGCCAACAGGTCGTCGACCACCTCGGCGCCGACGACGTCAAGGCCACCACGCCCCGCGTGGTCACGGGCCGCGGACAGCAGCTGCCACTGCAGGTCGAGCGCCGTCATGCGGCGACCGTCCTCGAGCTCCAGCGACTGGTCCAGGCCCAGGTCCCGCGACACCGCGTGCATGGCCGGGACCGGGCGTGCGAGCCGCAGCGAGTGGTCCATGACGTCGTCCTCGACCATTGCGAGCACCATCGCGGTGGTACCCAGCTTCAGGTAGGTCGCCACCTCGGACAGGTTGGCGTCGCCGGCGATCACGTGGAACCGCCGGTACTTGCGCGGGTCGGCATGGGGCTCGTCGCGGGTGTTGACGATCGGCCGCTTGAGCGTGGTCTCGAGCCCGACCTCCTCCTCGAAGAAGTCGGCCCGCTGGGTCAGCTGGAAGGGCACCTCGTCGGTACGGCTGCCGGGCGCCTCCGAGCCGACCTTGCCGGCACCCGTGAACACCTGACGGGTGACCAGATGCACCGTGGCCATGTGGACGATACGGCCGAACGGCACGCTGCGGTCCATGAGATAGTTCTCGTGGCAGCCGTAGCTGCTGCCCTTGCCGTCGGAGTTGTTCTTGTAGACGACCAGCTCCTGGCCCTCCGGCAGGAGGGACTTCGCCGCCGCCATCGACCGGACCAGGACCTCCTCGCCGGCCCGGTCTGCGACCAGCGCCTGGTAGGGGTCCGCGCACTCCGGGGCCGAGTACTCCGGGTGGGCGTGGTCCACGTAGTAGCGGGCGCCGTTGGTGAGCACGGCGTTCACCAGGTGCGTCTCGACCTCTGGCGCGACCGAGTAGAGCAGCGCCTCCTCGCGGGCGTCGGTGGCGGGCGACTCGTCCTCGAAGTCCCACCCGACCCTGGTGTTCCGACGCGTGCCCCGCGACTCGTCGAGCGACTGCAGGTAGGCGTTGATCAGCAGCGACGAGGCCGCAATGGGGTTGGGGTCGCCGTTGCGGACCACGATCCCGTACTCGGTCTCGATGCCGCAGATCTTTGGGACGGCCATGACCAGCTCAGAGGTACTGGCCGGTGGTGACCCGCTCGATGGCGCGGCCGCCCTCGGCCGTCGAACCAGGCTCGTCGTCGCGGTGCACAAGTGTGCGCACGTAGACGATGCGCTCGC
>CAJANQ010000335.1 GCA_903941145.1 uncultured Actinomycetes bacterium | reverse complement strand
GTCGCTGGGACAGGGGTCCTGGCGACGGGTCGGTCTGGCTACGGCCACCAGGGTGAGAGAGGTTCCATGAGCGGGGTCACCTTTGACGGCGTGACGAAGCAGTTCGGGGACACCGTCGCTGTCGACCACCTGTCGCTCGACATCGCGGACGGCGAGTTCATGGTGTTCCTCGGACCGTCGGGCTGCGGCAAGTCCACGGCGCTCCGGATGATCGCCGGCCTCGAGGAGATCACCTCGGGGATCCTGAGCATCGGCGAGCGGGTCGTGAACCACGTCCCGCCCCGCGACCGCGACATCGCCATGGTGTTCCAGTCGTACGCGCTCTACCCGCACATGACCGTCGCCAAGAACATCGAGTCGCCGCTCGTCGCCAACAAGGCCGCCAGGGTCTCGTCCGAGGAGCGCACGGCCCGCGTGCGGGAGGCGGCCGCCATCCTCGACCTCGAGAAGTACCTGGACCGCAAGCCGGGCGAGCTGTCGGGCGGACAGCGCCAGCGGGTCGCCCTGGCCCGGGCCATCGTGCGCCGGCCCGAGGTGTTCCTCATGGACGAGCCGCTCTCCAACCTCGACGCCAAGCTCCGCACGCAGACGCGCCTCGAGCTGGTGGGCCTCCACCGGCGGCTCGGCACCACGTTCGTCTACGTGACCCACGACCAGGTCGAGGCCATGACGATGGCGGACCGCATCGCCATCATCAGCGACGGCAGGCTCCAGCAGGTCGGTGCCCCGCAGGCCGTCTACGAGAAGCCCCGCAACCTGTTCGTCGCCGGGTTCATCGGCAGCCCGCCCATGAACACCGTCGCCGGCCAGGTTGCCGTGACCGAGGGCGGCACCTGGGTCCGCACCCCTGCGGGCACGGTCGCCGTCCCGGCCTCCCCCGAGCTGTCCGACGGCCGGGAGGTCGTCCTCGGGGTCCGGCCCGAGCACCTGTCGATCGGTGCCGACACGCCGACGGCGCTGCGCGGCCAGGTCGAGAACGTCGAACTCATGGGCCACGAGCGCCACGTGCTGTGCACGGTCGGCGAGTCCCGGATGGTCGTCCGGCAGTCGAACCACGACGCCACCCCGTCGATCGGCGACCAGGTCGCCCTCATCGCCGAGAGCACCGGCCTGCACCTGTTCGACCCGGTCTCCACGGAACGCATCGAGACCGGCCCCACCGAGTCAGGGCTGCCCGCGTGAGCGACCTGCCCGTCGCCGAGGTCGGTGGCGAGGACCTGCTCGGCAGCACCGTCCTGACCGACCCGTACGCCGGACAGAAGTTCAGCGGCAAGGTCAAGGACTCGGTACTGGCCTACGTGTTCCTGGCCCCGGCGCTCATCACGTTCGCCGTGTTCGCGTACTACCCGCTGTACCGGCTGTTCTGGTACGCCACGCACTACCAGAGCCGGTTCCGCAACCGGCCGGCCGAGTGGGTCGGCGGCCAGCAGCTCGTCGACACGCTGACCGGAGAGGACTTCCGCAGCGGTCTGGCCCACTCAGGCACCTACATGCTCTACACCGTGCCGCTCGGCCTGGTGCTCGGCGTGCTGCTCGCGGTCGCCGCGCACCGTCGCCTCAAGGGCATCAAGGTCTTCCAGACGATCTTCTCGTCGACCGTGGCGTCGTCGGTCGCCGTGGCCGCCGTCATCTTCTTCACGCTCGTGAACCCAGAGGTCGGCTACTTCAAGGACGTCCCCTGGCTGAGCCTCACGCAGCCCAGGTCGGCCCTGTTCGCCGTGTCGCTCAGCTCGGTCTGGCAGAACCTCGGGCTCACCTTCATCATCGTGCTCGCCGCGCTGCAGGCCGTCCCCGAGGAGCTCAACGAGGCCGCGCTGCTCGACGGGTTCGGGCCGGTCAGGCGCTTCTTCCGGGTCACGGTGCCGCTCATCTCGCCGGCCCTCATGTTCCTCGCGATCGTGCTCGTCGTGAACGCCCTGCAGGCCTACGCCCAGATCGAGCTCCTGACCCAGGGCGGCCCCGGCAACGCGACGGAGACGCTCCTCTACAAGATCGCCGACCCGCGCGGCATCCGGAGCATTGGCACCCGGGCC
>CAJANQ010000334.1 GCA_903941145.1 uncultured Actinomycetes bacterium | reverse complement strand
GTGCCGCGGCCGAGCTGGAGCTCGGTATCGACGACGATCAGCTCACCGGTCCTACGGCGCTGGCGTTCGTGGGGAACCGTCCTGACGGAACCCCTGGCGATGCAGTGCTGGTGGCCAAGGCCCTCAAGGAGTTTGCGAAGGCCAACCCCCTGCTGGTGCTGAAGGGCGGTGTCCTGGGCGAGTCCGTACTGAGTGCGGACGAGGTCAAGGCGCTGGCCGACGTCGCCCCGCGTGAGGAACTGCTGTCGCGTCTCGCTGGCGGTCTTGCCGCCCCGATGCGCGAGTTCGCAGGACTCCTGCAGGCCGTGCCGGCGAAGATGGCGTACGCCCTCTCCGCACTGATCGAGGCCGGCGGTGCACCTGGTGCCCCCGCCGCCCCCGCCCAGACGGACGAGCCCGCCGCAGCCGACGACACTGACGACACCACGGCAGCCGAGGCCGACGCCCCGGCAGCCGCCGAGACCCCGGCGGACGAGCCGGCAGACGAGACCGAGGCCCCCGCGGCCGAGGCCGAGGCTGCTGACGACGACGCCACGGCAGCAGACGCTGCCGACGAGACCCCGGCCGACGCGGACGACGCTGCGGCCACCGACGACACCCCGGCGGAGGACTCCGCCGGCGAAACGGAGTGACAATGCCTACGAAGGAAGAGATTCTCGACGCCATCGGCTCGATGTCCGTGCTGGAGCTCTCCGAGCTCCTCAAGGACTTTGAGGAGAAGTTCGGTGTGACCGCCGCGGCCCCCGTGGCCGTCGCTGCTGCGGCCCCGGCCGCCGGTGGTGGCGACGCAGGTGCCGACGAGGAGAAGTCGAGCTTCGACGTCATCCTCGCCGACGCCGGCGACAAGAAGATCCAGGTCATCAAGGAGGTGCGCTCCCTGACCGGTCTCGGCCTGAAGGAGGCGAAGGACCTTGTCGAGGCAGCTCCCAAGGCCGTCCTCGAGGGTGCCTCCAAGGAGGACGCCGAGAAGGCCAAGGAGGCCCTCGAGGCCGCCGGCGGTTCCGTCGAGGTCAAGTGACCCGACGTCGCTGATCCTTCTGCGATCACTGGGAACGGGGCCCTCCGGGGCCCCGTTCTCGCGTTCCCGGCCCGGCGTCCGGCCCGGCGTCTGGCGACCTCGCGATTTCACCCCGTAGTCCTTGACCGTCCGGTGGGGAGTTCCTACGCTGCCGCCATCGGTCGGGGGTCCGGACTACCGGATTTGCCCGTCTTGACCCTCTGCGCCCCGGCTCCTAGGATCGACTGTTGCCGTGGTCCGTCGCTCGTCCCCCTTCGCGTTCTCGCTCAGGTTGACGCGCGCCCAGACCTCGGTGCCCAGTGCCTGCTCGCACCTTTCTCTCCCTGAGGAGTGACCTTGTCCTCTCGCGCCACCATTCGGGACCGCTACTCGTTCGCCAACCTCGATGACGTCCTGCAGCTGCCGGACCTCATCGCGATCCAGCGCGAGTCCTTCCACTGGTTCATCGAAGAAGGCCTCGCGGATGCGTTCCGCGACATCTCGCCGATCAAGGACTTCGGCGAGACCCTGAGCCTGGAGCTCGAGTTCGACCCGCACGACGAGGACCTGCGCCCGCCGCCGAAGTTCACGGTGGAGGAGTGCAAGGCCCGCGACGTCACCTACTCCGCCCCGATCTTCGCCCGTGCCAAGTTCATGAACGCACGGACCGGCGAGATCAAGGAGCAGACGGTCTTCATGGGGGACTTCCCGATGATGACCGACAAGGGCACCTTCATCATCAATGGCACCGAGCGTGTCGTCGTGTCCCAGCTCGTCCGTTCGCCGGGCGTCATCTTCCAGCCGGGCGAGCGGTTCCGTCTTCGTAACCTCTCCAAGCACCAGCTGGTCACCGGCACCATCCACCCCCAGCGTGGCGAGTGGATCGAGTTCGACGTCGAGCAGAAGCCGGGCAAGGACCCGACCGCCGGCACCCGCGTCGCCCGCAAGCGTCGCCTGTCGCTCTTCCTGCTGCTCCGCGCCCTCGGCTACGACGAGGAGAACTTCCCCGGCTTCCTCGAGTCGTTCGTCCAGCACTTCTCGTTCCTCTCCGGCCAGTGGGAGAAGGACCTCGAGGTCTGGGAGCGTGACAAGGAGAAGCACACCGGTCCCGAGCTGACGGACCAGGAGCGCGCGCTCATCGAGATCTACAAGCGTGCCCGTCCGGGCGAGCCGGCCACCGCTGACTCGGCGCGCAACTACTTCAACAACGCCTTCTTCGAGCCCAAGCGCTACGACCTCTCACGCGTCGGCCGCTACAAGCTCAACCGGAAGCTCGGCCCCGAGCTCGACCGCCTCGAGACGCTGTTCCCGCAGCTCAAGGGCAAGCTCGACCGTCCGGCCGAGGACCAGGCAGTGCTCAGCCGCTGCGAGGTGCTCGCCACCACGACCTACCTCCTGAACCTTGCCGAGGGCACCCACGGGTACCGCCTCGACGACCAGGACCACTTCGCCAACCGCCGCATCCGTTCGGTCGGCGAGCTCATCCAGAACCAGGTCCGCATCGGCCTGTCCCGCATGGAGCGGGTGG
>CAJANQ010000333.1 GCA_903941145.1 uncultured Actinomycetes bacterium | reverse complement strand
CGCGAGCGACACCCTCTCGCTGTCGGAACCGCTGCGTGAGGACGGCGACGCCGAGCTCGGCGACCTGGTCGAGGACCCGTCGGCGGAGTCCCCGTTCGAGGCGGCGTCGGTGGCGATGCTGCCGGAGCAGATCGCACGGCTGCTGGCGCCCCTCGACCCCCGCGAACGCGAGGTGCTGCGTCTCCGGTTCGGTCTGGACCGTGGCGAGGCCCGGACCCTCGAGGACGTCGGCGAGGAGTTCCACCTGACCCGTGAGCGGATCCGCCAGATCGAGGCCCGCGCCATGTCGAAGCTCCGGCACCCCTCGACCGACACCGGGGCGCGCGACCTGCTCGTGGTCTGAGCCGGCTCGCCGTGGCGTTCGGCCGCCGTCACCGGGGACCTGTCCCCGGTGACGGGCTGGCGTTCCAGCCCTAGGGTCCTCCCGCTTCCTCCTGACGACCGCTGGCGCACGCCGCGGCATGTCCTCGGCGCGGCGCCACTGCCGGCCGGACAAGGAGCTGAAGTGCTGACCGTCCTCTGGAGCCCCAAGGGTGGTGTCGGTGTGAGCGTGGTGGCCGCGGCGCTTGCCGTCGCCAAGGCCGCCGAGCCGGCCCCGGACCCGCCGCCGGACCGAGATCCGTCGCACCCGTTCGGGGCGCACGTCCTGCTGGTCGACACGTGCGGGGACCTTCCTTCCGTGCTCGGCATCGCCCGGCCGAGCGGGCCAGGTCTGCGCGAGTGGGCCGCCACCTCGGAGCACGACGACCGGGCGCTGCTCCGGCTGACCGTGCCCGTGGTCGACGGGCTGCGTCTGCTGCCCGCGGGCGACGGCCCTCCGGTCACCGAGGACACGGTCGGTGCGGTGGTCGCCGCGCTCCGTGCGTCCGGACTCGACGTCGTGGTCGACGCCGGGGTGGTCCGGCGCTGCGGCGGGGTCGACCCGCTCGTGGGCGTCGTCGCGGCGGCCGACCACTCGCTCATGGTCGTGCGCCCCTGCTACCTGGTGCTTCGTGCCGGGGTGGCGGCCGACGAGCGTCCGGACGGCGTCGTCGTGGTCGAGGAGCCGGGGCGGGCGCTCGTCAGCCGGGACGTCGCCGACGTGCTGGCGGCGCCGGTCATGGCCACCGTGCCGCTCGACCCCGCCGTGGCCCGGGCGGTCGACGCCGGCGTGCTGGCCCGTCGCCCGCCGCGGGTGCTGACCCACGCGCTCAAGGACCTGGTGTGACGCAGCTCGTCCCGGCCGACGTCCTCACGCGGGTTCGCCAGCGGTTCGTGGCCGGCGACGGCGACGCCGCGGCAGGTGCACCCGAACTGGTGCTCGCCGACCTCCTCCGCGACGAGGTCCCGCTCATGCCGTCGTCGGACGTGGCGCGGACGGCCCGGGCCCTTGCGGTCGAGCTGGTCGGTCTCGGACCGGTGGAGGAGCTCCTCATGGACCCGTCCGTCACCGACGTCCTGGTGAACGGTCCCGGTCCGGTGTGGGTGGAACGTTCGGGCCGGCTGGAACAGACCGGGGTGGTGGTCGACCGCGCCGCAATCGACCGGTACGTCGAGCGGCTCGTGGGGCCGCTCGGCCTCCAGGCCGACAGGTCGCACCCGGTGGTCGACGCCCGTCTGCCTGACGGGACCCGGGTCGCGGTGGTGCTGCCGCCGCTCGCGGTCGACGGACCGGTGCTGGCGGTGCGTCGGCACGCGGCCCGGACGCTGCCGCTCTCGGCGTTCTGCGACGCCACGACCGAGCGGGTGCTGCGACGGTGCACCGGCGCCAACGCCAACGTCGTCGTGTACGGGCCGACCGGGTCGGGCAAGACCACGCTGCTCAACGCACTCGTGTCGACACTCCCCGCCGGCGAGCGGATCGTCACGGTGGAGGACGTCGCCGAGCTGCGGCTCCCGGGCGACCACGTCGTCAGGCTCGAGGCCCGGCCGGGCACCGCCGACGGCGCCGGCGCCGCCGGAATCCGCGACCTCGTCCGCGCCGCGCTCCGGCTCCGTCCCGACCGGCTCGTCGTCGGCGAGGTCCGTGGCGCCGAGGCGCTCGACCTCGTGTGGGCCCTGTCGACGGGACACCGTGGGTCGCTGTCCACGTGCCACGCGGGGTCGGCGGCCGATGCGCTCGCCCGGCTCGAGACCATGTGTTGCGCCGCCCCTGAGCAGCTGCCGCTCGCGGCCGTGCGCGCCCAGGTCCGCAGCGCGGTCGACGTCCTGGTGGGACTCGGCCGTGACCAGGACGGTCGCCGCCGTGTCGTCGGCGTCCACGGCGTGCCCGACGACGGCCCGCTGGTCGAGCTGCTGGAGGTCGGTCGTGCGGCCGCGTGAACTGGCGGCGCTCGAGGCCTCGCTGCCGTTGGTCGCCGCCCAGGTCGGCCGGGACCTGCGCGCCGGGGCCTCGTTGCTCGACGCGCTCGACCGGTCCGCCGATGCGGTGGACGGACCGCTCCAGCTCGACCTGCGGCGCGTGGTGGGCGCCGCCCGGCGGGGAGTTCCGCTGGCCACGGTGCTCGCAGGCTGGCGCCGGGCCCGGCCCTCTGACGCGGTCGGCCTCTTTGTGGTGGCGTGCCGGTTCGCACACCGGCACGGGGGCCGCACCGCGCCGGCGCTCGAGGGCGTGGCCACGGCGTTGTCCGACCGGTTCGAGGTGGCCGACGAGCTCCGGGCCCTGACGGCCCAGGTCCGGCTGTCGGCCTGGGTGCTGGCCGCGCTCCCGCTGGTGGGCGTCGTCGGATTCTCCGTGCTCGACCCAGGGGTGGCCCGTGTGCTGCTCACCACCCCGGCCGGCTGGGCGTGTCTGCTGGTGGGTGGCGCGATGGAGGCCGGTGGCGTCCTCGTGGTCCGTCGGCTCGTCGCCACGGTCGCGCCATGACCTGGGTGCTGTCGCTCCTGGCCGGGTGGGCGGTCTGGTTGACGCTCGACCACCGTCTGCCGCCGCACCGGGTGCTCGAGCTGGCTCCTGGTCCGGTCGGCCCGCCGCGCCCTCGTCGTCCCTGGGCCGCTCGCCCGGCGCGCCGGCCCCGCGACGTGGGACCCGGTGGTCTGTCGGACATTGCAGCCTCGGTGGACCTGCTGGCCGTGGCCGTCTCTGCGGGCTACTCCCTGCACGGTGCCGTGAGGGTTGCTGGTGCCGAGGGCCACGGCCCCGTCGCGCTCGCACTGGACCGGGTGGCTGCCGAGTTCGACCGCGGGGTCCCGCTCGCCGACGGCCTGGCCGGGCTGCCCCGGGTGCTCGGCCCGGACGCTGCGGCGCTGGCCACGACACTCTCTGTCGCCGCCGCGTCGGGGACCCCGCTCGGACCCGCGCTCCAGCGGCTCGCCGACACCGAACGCCGTCGCGCCCGTCGGGCCGTCGAGGCCCGCGCCCGACGCCTGCCGGTGCTGCTGCTCGGTCCGCTCGTGGGGCTGGTCCTCCCGGCGTTCGTCGTGCTGACCATCGTGCCGGCGGCGCTCTCCTCGGTCGCGGGCCGTCCGCTGCCGGACGCCCCGCTCTCGACCCCTGCACCCACCGTCGCTCCGCTTTCCCCGTCCAACGCCCCGGCGGCGAACGTCGCACCGGGGCCCTGAGACCGAGGTCCCACATGTCTGTCACTCCAACTTCCCGGCCCGCCACCTCGGCGCTGGCCCGCCTGCGGCTGCGTTGGCTGCGGTTCGTCGCGTGGGTAGCCGCCCCGCGCCAAGCGTCAGAGTCCGGCCAGGGCACTGTCGAGTACGCGCTCGTGCTGCTCGGCGCCGCTGCCGTGGCGCTGCTGCTCGTGGCCTGGGTCGCCCGCACCGACCTGGTCGGCCGCCTGTTCGACACTGTCGTCGGCAAGATCCTGGGGAGAGCCTGATGGTGCGGGCCGAGCGCGGCCAGGCCACCGTGGAGCTCGCACTCGCACTCCCCGTCGTGCTGCTGGCGCTCGCGCTCGTGGTCCAGGTGGCGCTCCTGGCCCGTGACCGCGTCGCCGTGGTCCACGCGGCGCGGGCTGCCGCCCGCGCCGCGGTGGTCGAGCCGACCGTCGGGGCGGCCACGCGTGCCGCAAGGTCCTCCGGCGGAGCGCTGAGCGCCGCCAGCGTGCAGCTCGACGGCGACTCGATGCCGGGTGGACTGCTCGGCGTGACCGTCACTGCCCGGCCCACCGCTGTGCCGCTCGTGGGGTACGTCGTCGCGGGGGTCCAGCTGCGCGAGCGGCTGGTCGTGCTGGTCGAGGGTCCTGGCTAGCGCGCCCCTCAGTGCAGCGTGGCCCGGAGCAGCGCCGTCGCCGCGCCCTTGTCCAACGGCTCGTTCCCGTTGCCGCACTTGGGCGACTGCACACAGCTCGGGCACCCGTGTTCGCACGGGCAGGTCGCCAGCACGTCGAGCGTCGCGGCCAGGTGCCGCTCGGCCGCGCCGTAGGCCAGCTCGGCGATGCCGGCCCCGCCCGGGTAGCCGTCATGGATGAACACGGTGGCCGCCTCGGTGTCGGGCGTCCACGCGATGGACACGCCGCCCACGTCCCATCGGTCGCAGATCGTGAACAGCGGCAGGATCCCGATTGCCGCGTGCTCGGCCGCGTGCAGCGCCCCGGGTAGCAGCTGCTCGGTGACCTCCGCGTCGTCGACCAGGTCCTCGTCGAACGTCCACCACACGGCAGTGGTCCGCAGCTGGGACGCCGGCAGGTCGAGCTCGTGCCGCGACAGCACACGGTGCCCGACCACCGACAGCTCGCGGTAGCCGGTCACCTGGGTGGTCACCTCGACCCGGCCCAGGTGCAGGGTGGCCCTGCCGACCGGCCGCTCGTCGTCGGTGCCGAGCACCGAGATGCCGATGCTCGAGGTGGCCTGGGTGTACGTGTCGCCGTCCGCAGGCTCGACCCGTGCGACGCGGGCCACGGGCTGCAGGTCGGTCACCCGCCACGCCCGGCCCTGGTGCAGGTAGACGGCGTCGGGGTGCAGCACCTCGTGGAGGCGTGCCTCGTCGACGGTGCCGACTGTCCGACCGGTGTGGTCGACCACCCGGTACTCGCCCCGTGAGGCCGAGCGCAGACCGATCGCCGATGCCGGCGAGCCCCTGCCGGTCCAGACCACCTCCGGCCCGTCGGGGCCGGCCCGGAGCGTGCAGCGGTCGGTGCCGACCAGCTCGGCGATGCCTTCGTCGAGCACGTCGGGCCACCACTGCTCGTCGGCGTGCCGGAGCGGCACCTCGGCCGCGGCGCAGCCCAGGTGGGGCACCACGATGTAGGCGTTGGAGTTGTTGATGACCGCCGGCTCGGGGGCCCGCCCGAAGAGCTCCTCGGGGTGCCGCACCATCCACCGGTCGAGCTGGTCGTCGCCGGCAACCAGGACCGCCAGCGAGTGCTGCTGCTCGCGTCCGGCCCTGCCGAGCTGCTGCCAGAACGACGCCACCGTCCCAGGGAACCCGCACAGCACGACGGCGTCGAGGCCGCCGATGTCGACGCCGAGCTCGAGCGCCGAGGTGGCGACGACGCAGCGCAGGGAACCGTCGAACAGCTCGGCCTCGATCTCGCGGCGCTCCTCCGGGAGGTAGCCGGAGCGGTAGGAGCGGATCGTGTCCTCGTGCTCCTTCCCGAGGTGGGCGCGCAGGTCGTTGGCCACCAGCTCGGTCGAACGTCGGGAGCGGCAGAACACCAGGGTGCGGAGTCCTGCCCCGACGAGGTCGGCAGCGATGCGCCCGGCCGCCGCCGGGGCGGAGGTCGAGGTCCCGACCGGGGCCTCGGTCGGGTCCCACAGCACCACCGAGCGTCGACCGGCGGGGGAGCCGTCGTCGTCGACCGCAGTGACGGCCTGGCCGCAGAGCGCCTCGGCAAGGCCGGCCGGGTCGCCGATGGTCGCGGAGGTCATCACGAACCTCAGGTCGCCGCCACCGTGCGCGTGCACCAGCCGCTGCAGCCGCCGCAGGACCTGCGCCGTGTGGGTGCCGAAGACGCCGCGCAGCACGTGCAGCTCGTCGACCACGACCAGCGAGAGCCGCCGGAGGAAGTCGTCCCACCGCCGGTGCTGGGGGAGGATCCCATGGTGGAGCATGTCGGGGTTGGTCAGCACCACGTTGGCGTGCCGCCGCACGTACGCCCGCTCGTCGACCGAGCAGTCGCCGTCATAGGTCCCCGCCGTCACCCAGGGCATCTGCCAGGACGTGAAGGTCGTCAGCTGGTCCTGGGCGAGCGCCTTGGTGGGGAAGAGCCACAGCGCCGTGCCGCCTGCGGCGGTGACCTCGGCGGTGGGGAGCTGGTAGGCGAGCGACTTCCCTGACGCGGTCCCGGTGGCCACGACCACCGACCGTCCGTCCCGCACCAGGTCGACCGCGGCGGCCTGGTGCGCCCACAGGCCCTCGTGGGGGAGGTGGGCCGCTACCTGCTCGGTCAGCGGCTGGGCGAGCGAACCGGGCCGGGCCGGTCGGGCGGGCCGCTCCTCGGTGTGGACCAGGCGCGGGTCGTCGGTCCAACGTGCGAGCACGTCGTCCACCGTCACGTCGGGAACCTGGTCCATCGGGCCAACGCTACGGGCCGTGCGCGTCCTCCTCCCGGTCGGTGGCCGGACGGCTAGACCTTCACGCCGGGCAAGGGCGTGACGCGTGCTCCCGCGTAGGGTTGCGGCGTGTTGTTCGACGTCCGTACCGCCGACCGCGCGGGCTGGTCCTTGGCCACCGTCGTCGGTGACCTCGACCTGGCCACGCTGCCGGCCCTGCGTACCGCGCTGGACCAGCTCGTCGGCGAGCGGGTCGGACTGGACCTGTCGGACGTCGCCTACCTCGACACCGTCGTCCTGGGCGTGGTGCTCGGTGCCCGGGTACGGGCGCGGCGCCGGGGCGGCGAGTTCGTGGTGGTCTGCCCCGCAGGCCCCGCCCGCGACCTGCTGACCGAGGCGGGGATGGACGCCGTGCTGACAGTCCTGCCGTCGCTCGACGACCTGGAGCCGGTCCAGTGAGCACCAAGGTCGTCCGTCCGGATCCACGTGGCGGCCGCATCGGCAAGGCGCTGTCGGAGTTCCTCTGGCTCGAGGCCGCCGGCGGCATCGTGCTGCTGTTCGCCACGGTCGTCGCGCTGGTGCTCGCCAACTCGGGCGCCGCCGACGCGACGCACGAGTTCTGGATGACCGAGGTCGGCGTCCGGCTGGGCTCGTTCTCGTTCGTCCGCCCGCTCGAGTTCTGGGTCAACGACGGGCTCATGACGATCTTCTTCTTCGTCGTCGGGCTGGAGATCAAGCAGGAACTGGTGGTCGGTGAGCTGCGGGAGCCCCGCAAGGCGGCGCTGCCGGTGTTCGCGGCGGTGGGCGGCATGGTCGTCCCGGCGCTGCTGTTCCTCGCGGTCAACGTCGGCAGTCCCGGGGCGCGGGGCTGGGGCATCCCGATGGCCACCGACATCGCGTTCGCCGTCGGCGTGCTGGCACTGCTCACCAAGCGCGTGCCGTCGCCCCTCCGGTTGTTCCTGCTCACGCTGGCGATCGTGGACGACGTCGGCGGCATCATCGTGATCGCCGTCGTGTACAGCTCGGGCGTCAAGCTCGGCTACCTGGGCCTGGCTGCTGCCGGCATCGTGGTCGTCGCAGTGCTCAAGCGGTTCGACGTGCCGTGGATCAGCCTCTACGTCGCGGTCGGGATCGGCGTCTGGTACTGCACCTACAAGGCGGGGGTCCACCCGACGATCGCAGGAGCCGTCATGGGCCTCCTCGCGCCAGCCGTCCCCCTGAAGAGCTACGTACCGGTCCCGGAGTTCACCCCCGGCCGAGCCAGCGTCGACCGCCGGATCTCTGAGTCGCTCGCAGCGTCACGGTTCGCCCGCGAGTCGATCCCTGTCACTGCGTACCTGGGCGACCTGCTGCACCCGTTCTCCAGCTTCGTGATCGTGCCGCTGTTCGCGTTGGCGAACGCCGGGGTCGAGCTCGGCGGCAACTTCGGGACCCTGCTCACGGACCGTCTGGCGATCGGCATCATCCTCGGCCTGGTGGTGGGCAAGCCGCTGGGCGTCTTCCTGGCCACCGAGCTGGCCGTCCGCCTGAAGATCGCCGACCTGCCGGACGGGGTCTCCAGGTCGCACGTGGTCGCCGCTGGGGCCGTGGCTGGTATCGGCTTCACCGTCGCGCTGTTCATCACGGCGCTCGCCTTCTCGGACCCCGAGCTGGTCGATGCCGCCAAGGTGGGCGTGCTCGTTGCGTCGGTGTTCGCTGCGTTGCTGGGCTGGGCGCTGTTCGCCCGGCTCCCTGTGGTGGCAGCCGAGGTTGAGGACGACTCCGACGACGTCCGTTACTCGGCGCTCGACGCGGACGTGGACCCCACCGACGACTGACCGGCTGACCCCCGCTGTACTTCCCGGCCCCCGACCCCCTACCCGCAACGAAATCTGGCTGATTCCGTTCGGAATGCGATCGGAATCAGCCAGATTTCGGGAACTGAGGACGGATCTGGCG
>CAJANQ010000332.1 GCA_903941145.1 uncultured Actinomycetes bacterium | reverse complement strand
CGGACACGGAACCGGCTGCCGACCGTGACCTCCTGGTCGAGCGGCAGCGGGACGCGGAACCGGCGGTGGAACCCGGGCGCTGCAAAGAGGGCCAGGCCGAACGACTGATGCAGCCAGAAGTCGAGCCGGCCGAGCAGCTCGCGGTGCGGGGCAAGCACCTCCCAGGCGTGCGGCGACCGGAGCCCGAGCGCGCACAGCCGGGCGTGGGCGTCGTCGAGCAGGATCCGGAGACGGAGCGGGTCCTCGCCGATGTCGGGCCGGAACCGGTGGGTCGGCATGAAGATCGAGACGCACGGGCCCCGGTCCCGCACGGCGAGCCGCCGAATCTCTGATCTGGTGACGGGGTCGACGTCGCCGATGGTCCGGAGGTCTGCAGATAGATCGTTCACTCCGCAAATACTACGGAGCCACGCTGGGCGGTGCGCCGGAAACCTGGCCCCTATAGCTACTTCGTGCCCCGCGAGGCCGGCTCCGTGGGTGCCACGCAGCCGGGCGGCGCCGTGACGGGGTCGCAGCGCACCACGCCGCCACCAGGGAGGGCCACGACGAAGTCACCCGAGATCTCCGGAGCCGGGCGGAAGAAGTCCGTCGAGACCACCTGGGCACCGGAGGCGAACGCCGCGGACGCCCGTGAGCTGTCGCCGGAGCGGCCCTCGACCAGGTCGGCGTCGGTGCGGGTCCGCACCAGCATCCCTGCATCGAGCGCTGCCCGGATCCGCTTCCGCTGCTCCGGGGTCTGCGGGTCGTCCAGGCCGGCGAACGCCGCGAACGGGTCCCCCGGCGCCGAGTCGGGGAAGAACACCCCGCCCCTGGTGCCAGGGAACGCGGCCATGAGTGCGTCGCGCTGGGGTCCGCTGCTCCCCAGGGCGAACACCACCTTGCCCCGGAGGCTGTCGACCGTCGGCCAGCCGTTCTCCTGCAGGCCGGCCGCGAGCGTGGCGGCCCCCTGCCGGACGTCGTCGGGGGTCAACAGGTCGCGCTCGGAGAACACCGAGCGCACCTCGGCCGTCAGGTCCTCCATCAGCTCCGGTGTGTACGGGAGCGCCTCGACCAGGTCCAGGCCCGACACCTCGAGCGTGTCCTCCTTGGGCTCGACCTGGATGAAGATCGGCAGATGGCCCGGGTGGGCGTCGCTCCACGTCTTCACGACGCCCAGGCACGCCACGAACGTGAGGCAGGTGGTCCCAAAGTCGATGTCCTGCACGTGCATGACCTTGAACCCCGGTTCAGCCAGCTCGGCCGGACCGACCGCCGTCGGAAGGTTCAGGATGCGCGGGCCCAGGCGTTCCCGGTAGCGCCCGCCCTCAGGGTCGGCGAAGACGTCCAGCTCGAACCCGCGCAGGCCCAGGTCGAGCTGCTCGTCGAGCGGCGGGTGCGAGTACTCGATGGTCCGCACCAGGTCCTCGGAGAACTTGAGCATGGTGTCGAACAGCGGCTGCTCGGCACGCACGTGGTAGCTGTTGTGGCTGGCCAGGAACTGGATCTGGTTGAGCCGGGGGGCCGCGTCGTCCTTGACCTGTTCGGCGCCGTTCGACGAACAGCCGGCGAGCGCTGCAGCGCCTGCGAAAACGGCGAGGACCGCCCGACCTCGGCGACGGGCGCCGGGACGGACGGTCCTCTGCGTCATGGCGACGGTGTTCAGTTGATCACCGTGGCGCCGAGCGTCGGGTTGGGGTTGGCGTAGCAGTTGGTGGCCGCCGTGGCGGTACCGAACAGCGGGATGTTGCCCACGGTGGCGTCGAAGAAGATGCCGAAGTCGCTGGTCGACGTGCCGTGCAGCTGCTGCGGCAGCGACGCACCCACGGCGCCGCTGGCGTTGAACGTGACGGTCACCTTGGGCAGGACCGCCGTGGTGCCCGGCGCCAGATTGCCCGGCACGGTCAGCAGGATCAGGCCGTTGTTCAGGGTCACCGTCGGCGTCCCCGTGCCCAGGAGTTCACCGCCGGAGAGCGTGGCCGACTTGTAGGTGGCGCCCGCGGGGATGTTGAAGCGGATCTTCACGTTGGCCAGCTTCCGGATCGGGTAGCCGCCGCCGGTGGTCGGCACGATGATCGGGTCGGCGGTGAGCTCCACCTGGAAGTCCTGGCCCTTCGTCACCGTGGGCGGGATCAGTGCGGTCACGCCGGTGCTGAGTGCGCTCGACGAGGTCTGGCCGATGGCCGTGGCCGAGCAGGTCGCGGCGAGCGCCGTACGCACCGCGGTCGGCGGCGCCGTGGTCGTCGTCGTGGTCGTCGGCGGCACCGTCGTGGTGGTCGTCGTCGTGGTCGTCGGCGGCACCGTCGTGGTGGTCGTCGTCGTGGTCGTCG
>CAJANQ010000331.1 GCA_903941145.1 uncultured Actinomycetes bacterium | reverse complement strand
GATGCGGGTGAGCTCCAGCAGGTCGTCGACCGTGCGGCTGGCGCGGTCGGACTCGGCGATCATCCGCGACGCCAGTCGGTCGACGATCTCGCTGTCCTCCTCGCCACGGATGGTCTCGGCCAGCAGGCCGAGCGCACCGATGGGGGTCTTGAGCTCGTGGCTGATGTTGGCCACGAAGTCGCGACGGACCGTGTCGGTACGCCGGTCCTGGGTCTGGTCCTCGATCACCACCAGGCCACCGTCACCGAGCGGGACGGACTGGACCAGGTAGGACTGCGACGGCGGTCCGAAGAGCTCGACCTCGCGCTGGACCGACCGGCCGGCGACCGCCTCGACCAGCAGGTCCTGAACCGCCGCGGCGACCAGCACCTGGCTGTCACGGGCCTCGGCCAGCCGGCGGGCCATGACGTTGCGGAACACCACGCCGCCAGCGGCGTCGCAGACCACGACGCCACCAGGGATGCGGTCCAGTGCGGCCGACAGATGGCCCATCAGCTGGTTG
Source organism: uncultured Actinomycetes bacterium (assembly GCA_903941145.1). Classification (GTDB taxonomy): domain Bacteria; phylum Actinomycetota; class Acidimicrobiia; order Acidimicrobiales; family Microtrichaceae; genus CAJANQ01. The sequence continues at coordinate 20,584 of CAJANQ010000331.1, read as the reverse complement.
GCCTGTCGCGTCCTGTCGGCGTCGACGACGGCCGCCTCGGCCGCGGCTGCGGCAGCCGCGACGGCGGGGTGGTCGTCCGGCGGTTCAGGGGCTGGGCGGCGGGTCTGGCGCAGCGCGAAGAGGGCCGTCCCGAGCGCGACCGCAGCCAGCACGATGAGCACCAAGTTCAGCACGTCCATCTGGGTGCCCCGGCCGTCCGTCTAGTCCGTGGTGGGACCCGCGGCACTGCCGCCGTCCGACTGGTCCGGGTGGTCACGAAGACGCTGGCGCGCCGACCCTGTGTGCTCGGGGAGCCAGCCGGTGACCATGTAGATCACACGCTCGCCGATGTTGACGGCATGGTCGCCGACCCGCTCGTAGTAGCGGCCGATCATGGCCATCTGCACCGCGCCCTGGAGGTTGATGTTGCCGTCGTGGTGCGACTCGAAGATCGCCTCGACGAAGTCGGTCTGCAGGTCGTCGAGCCGGTCGTCGATGTCGTCGAGCGCCGCGGCGAGCGAGGTGTCGGCGTCGACGTAGGCGTCGATCGCCGAGCGCATGAGGAATGCTGCCTCGACGCCCATCTGCTGGATCAGGCCGCGCAGGTGCGGGTCGAAGTTGACGTCATAGATCCGGCGCGACGCCTTGCAGACGTTGACCATCAGGTCGGCCGAGCGCTCCAGCTCGCCGATCAGCCGCAGGGTCGTGAGCACGAACCGCAGCTCGCCGGCGATCGGGGACTGCAGCGCCAGGATCCGGCAGCAGCGGTCCTCGAGGTCCAGGCAGAAGTCGTCGATGGCGTCGTCGCCGTCAATGAGCTCCTGCGCCGCGTGCAGGTCGCGGTCGAGGAGTGCCGCGGTGCCGCGGCCGATGGTCTCCGACACCATCGCCCCGAGCCGGACAAGGTCCGCCCGGAGCTGCTCCATCTCGGTGTGGTACTCGACACGCATCTCGTCCATGTCGCCCCCCTCTCTCGTCCCGGCTCGGCGACCGGTCAGCCGAAGCGGCCGGTGATGTAGTTCTCGGTCCGCTCGTCGGTGGGGTTCGAGAAGATGGTCCCTGTCTGGCCGTACTCGACGAGCACGCCGGTACGGCGGTCGTTGTTCGAGTCGACCTCGGTCGAGAAGAACGCCGTGAAGTCGCTCACCCGCGCCGCCTGCTGCATGTTGTGGGTAACGATCACGATCGTGAACTCGGTCTTGATCTCCCGCATGAGGTCCTCGATGCGGGCGGTGGCGATGGGGTCGAGCGCCGAGCAGGGCTCGTCCATGAGCAGGACCTCGGGGTCCACCGCAATGGCCCTGGCGATGCACAGCCGCTGCTGCTGTCCGCCCGACATGCCCATGGCCGACTCCTTGAGCCGGTCCTTGACCTCGTCCCAGAGCGCCGCCTTGGTGAGCGACCGCTCCACCAGGTCGTCGAGGTCCGACTTCTTCTTGGTCCCGGCAACCCGTGGCCCGTACGCGATGTTGTCGTAGATGGACTTGGGGAACGGGTTCGGCTTCTGGAACACCATGCCGATCCGGCGACGCACCTCGACCGCGTTCACCTTGGGGTCGTAGAGGTCCACGCCGTGGTAGCGAAGGCCGCCCTCGACCTGCGCGCCCGGAATCAGGTCGTTCATTCGGTTGAAGCACCGCAGGACCGTCGACTTGCCGCAGCCGGAAGGACCGATGAACGCCGTGATCTCGCCACGGGCGACGTCGAGGTTCACCGGCTGTACGGCGCGGAAGCCGCTGTAGAGCACCGACAGGCCCTCGACGTCGAACACCACCTCGCGGGGCGAGACCTCGTTGCCGGCCACAGCGCCGTCAACGGTGTCCGCGCCGGTGATCGGCTGCGTCGGGGGGCGGTCGAAGTCGTTCACGGTCGTCATGACCTTCTCTTCTCGAAATGGTTCCGGGCAAGGATGGCGGCGGTGTTGGCCACCAGCAGCACGACGAGCAGCACGAGCGCTGCGGCCGACGCCAGCGGCAGCCACTTCTCGGCAGGGCGCTTGGTGGCCACGTAGACCAGCATCGGCATGGCGGTGTACTTGCCCCGCAGCGTCTCCATCACCGAGCCGCCCGACGCTGTCAGCAGGCCGGTCGCCGTGCCGATGATCAGCAGCGGCGCCGCCTCGCCGAGCGCCCGGGCGAAGCTGAGCACCGTGCCGGTGAGGATGCCGGGTGCCGCGTACGGCAGCACCTGGGTCTTGATGACCTCCCACCTCGTCGCGCCCAGGCCGTAGCCGCCCTCGCGGAGCGGCTGGGGCACTGCACGGATCGCCTCTGCGGAGGTGATGATGACGACCGGCAGGACCAAGATCGCCATCGTCAGTCCGGCGCTGATGAGCGAGGACCCGCCGGTCAGCCCGCCGAGCAGCCCCTTGAACAGGAACAGGCCCAGCAGGCCGTAGACGACGGCCGGCACACCGGCCAGGTTGCGGACCAGGACGTTCACCAGGCGTGAGAACCGGTTGTCGGCCGCGTACTCCTCCAGGTAGATCGCCGAGGCCACACCGAGCGGGAACGAGAAGACGGCAACAAACACAAGGATCCAGAACGAGCCGATGATGCCCTGTGCCACGCCGAACCGCGCCGGGCTGCCCGAGAGCTTTCCCTGCAGGAAGTCGCCGAGCGACCGCTCGGAGAACACCGGCAGTGCCCCGTCGATGACGGAGTAGAGGAGCCACACCAGGACGCCGAGCGCCATGAGCATGGCCAGCAGCAAGAGTGTCTGGAACGCCAGGCCGCGGGCGTCGCGCCCGCCGCCGGAGATGGCAGCCGCGACCTCACGGTCGACTGCCTCGCTGGGCGGGGTGAGTATCGACGCCATGTCAGTACGCCTGTCGGAACCGGCGGACGAACCGGTCAGCCACAAGGTTGAGGCCCAGCGTGAACAGGAACAGCAGCGCACCGACCAGGTAGAGGCTCTTCACCGCGTTGCCGACACCGGTCACCTGGTCCGAGCCGGTCGCCAGGTTGGCCATGGCGGCCGTCATGGTCAGGCCGGCACCCGTCGGGTTGAGGTTCATCTGTGCGCCACCGGCGGCGCCAGCGGCCAGGGTGACCACCAGCGTCTCGCCCAGCGCACGTGACACCGCGACGATGAACGCGGCGACGATGCCCGACAGGGCCGCCGGGAGTACCACCTTGATGACGGTCGTCGACTTGCGGGCACCCAGCCCGGTGCTCGCCTCACGGAGCGACTGCGGCACGGACCGCAGCGCGTCCTCGGAGATCGACGCGATCAGCGGGATGATCAGCACCCCGACGCCGACGCCGGCAGCCACCAGGTTGCCGCGCTCTGCACCGGAGAAGATCCGCTGGATCAGCTGCGGGCTGATGAAGTTCAGCGTGAAGAAACCGACGATCACGCTGGGGATGCCCGCCAGGATCTCGAGGATCGGCTTCAGCGTGCGCCGGACCCCGGGACGGGCGTACTCGGACAGGTACACCGCGGCGGCGAGCCCGATCGGGCCGGCCACCACGATGGCGATGATGGTGATGTAGAAGGAGCCGACGAACAGCGTCGGCAGACCGAACTTGCCCTCTCGAGGGAACCAGCCGTCGGACCACAGCGAGGACGGCTCGACGTCGAGCAGGAACGCACCTGCCTGGACCGCCAGGGTCGCGACGATGGCGAACGTGACGAGGATCGTGCTCGACGCGGCGACGGTGAAGCAGCGGCGCACCCGTCGCTCGCGGCGGATGCGGCGCACGTCGCCGGCGAGGTCGTCAACAGTGAGGGCGGGGGGAGACATCCGGATCCCGATGCTAGGTGCAGATCGGGGGCGGGTTCACAAGGAACCCACCCCCGACTCGCTGGTGGTTCGGACCGTCAGCCGGCCGTCGTGGTCGTGGCCTCGGCGCCGTCGCCGGCGAGGACCTGCTCCCACGCCTCGGTGGCCGCCGTGGCATCTGCCTCGGGCAGCTGCACGTAGTCAGCCTCCTCGACGAACTCGGCGCCGTTCTCCAGGTAGTAGGAGACGAACGCCTGGAGCGCCTCGGACTTCTGGGCCTTGGCCTTGTTCACGTAGATGTAGAGGGTGCGGGCCAGCGGGTAGGTGCCGTCGGCAACCGTGGCTGCGGAGGGCTCGACGCACCCCTCGCCACCGTCGACCTCGATCTTGGCGACGTCAGCCTGGTCGGCGAAGGCAAAGCCCACCCAGCCGAAGGAAGTGTCCGAGGACTGGATGCCGCGGATGATCTCGTTGTCGTCGGCCAGACCACCGAAGGTACGGAGCTTCTTCTCCTCGGCCTTCTCCTTGCCCAGCTTCTCCTCGGCGGTCTTCTTGATCGCCAGCTCCCAGAAGGAGTCGTAGGTGCCGGACTCCTGGCCCGGGGCAAAGATCTTGAACGGAGCGTCGGGCAGCTCGGTGGTGGCACCCAGCTCCTTGGCACCGGCCCAGGTGCTCACGTTGTCCGACTCCGGGCCCATGAGGCCGTAGAGGTCGGCGAAGTTGAGGCACTTCACGGCGGTGTTCTTGGAGTTGGTGATCACCGAGAGGGCGTCGTTGGCGACGGCCAGCTCGACAAACTCCACGCCGCCCGAGGCGCAGAGCTCCTTCTCCTCGTCCTTGATCGTGCGGGAGGCGTTCGCGACGTCGGCCTCACCCGCGCAGAACTTCTTGAACCCGTCACCGGTGCCAGGGCCCTCGACAGTGATGTCGACGCCGCTGTTCTCGCCGTTGAACGACTCGCCGACCAGCGAGGAGATGGGCTCCACCGTGGAGGAGCCGGTCACGAAGATCGTGCCCTTCAGGTCCTTGCCGCCAGTGGTGTCGTCGGTGGCGCTGTCGGAGCCGCCACATGCGGTGGCCAGCAGCGACAGGGCTGCGACGCCCGCCACTGCCCACTTGATTCCGTGAGTACGGGTCATTCCTCTCCTCCTCAGGAGATTCACATCCACGGTGGGGGTCACCGCTGTCGCGCAACCTAGGAATCGCAGGTGGACAGGCCCCCCGAGTCGGGTGAACAGAAGATGAACCGAGGTGAATGCTTGGGGGTTTCGCGTTCCAGACAGCACGAGATGCGCTGAGACGACCCTCCAACATGGCCGCGAGGTGAACGCGGTTGGTGAACGGACGGGGTCAGCGCTGCGCGAGCGCTGCGTCGACCGTGGCCAGGTCCGACGGCCTCAGACCGAGGCGGGCGAGGTCCTCCACGTCCACCCAGCGCACCTCGTCGACCTCGTCGGGGTCGGCGATGCGACCCAGCTCCTCGACCACCGTCATCGTCCACCACTTCACCCGCTTGGGCCGGCCGTCGACCGTGTACTGCACGTCGGGCAGCCGCTCCCCCAGCTCGCAGCGAACCCCGGTCTCCTCGAGGACCTCGCGCAGCGCGGCCTGCTTGCCCGTCTCGCCCTTGTCGAGCTTGCCCTTCGGCAGGGACCAGTCGTCGTAGCGGGGCCGGTGCACCACGAGCACCTCGGTCGACCCGGCGGCGCTGCGCAGCACCACTCCCCCGGCCGCCTCGACCCGCTTGAGGGACACGACGTGCGCTAGCGGAGCTCGACCACAGAGCGCTTGGCAGCGCGCTCCTGGAGCTCGAGGTGCGTCTCGAGCGTGTGGCGCCGGTCGACCGGACGCCAGGTGGAGTCCGAGAGCTCCCAGGCCAGCGAGTCGTCGGCGAGTTCGACAGCCAGCACGGCCTCCACCTGCTCTCGCAGCGGATCCGAGACCACCTCGACGAGCGCTTCCACCCGACGGTCGAGGTTCCGGGGCATCAGGTCGGCCGAGCCGATGAGCAGCACTGGCTCGTCCGGACCTGCGCCGTTGGCGAACCGGTAGATGCGGGAGTGCTCCAGGTACCGCCCCACGATGCTGCGGACCCGGATGTTGTCGCTCAGCCCGGGCACCTGCGGTCGTAGGCAGCAGATGCCGCGGATGACCAGGTCGACCTGCACACCGTCGGCCGACGCCGCATAGAGCTCGTCGATCATGTCCGGGTCGACCAGGCTGTTCATCTTCATGGTGATGCGTCCGGCTGCGCCGTAGGACCGCTCCTTGCGCACCAGCTCGACCAGTCCGGACCTGAGCGAGTGCGGTGCCACCAGCAACCGCTCGTAGTCGATGTTGCGGGCGTAGCCGGTCAGGTAGTTGAAGAGCTGCAGCAGGTCGTCGCCGATCTTGGGGTCGGCGGTGAGCAGGCCGAAGTCCTCGTAGAGGCGCGCCGTCTTCGAGTTGTAGTTGCCCGTGCCGACGTGGCAGTAGAAGCGCATGGCGTCGCCCTCCTGGCGGACGACCAGGCAGGTCTTGGTATGCGTCTTGAGACCCACGAGCCCGTAGACGACGTGGACGCCAGCCTCTTCCAGCCGGCGGGCCCACTCGATGTTGCGCTCTTCGTCGAAGCGGGCCTTGAGCTCGACCAGCGCGACCACCTGCTTGCCCTCCTCGGCAGCACGGATGAGCGCGGCGATGATCGGGCTGTCGCCGGACGTCCGGTACAGCGTCAGCTTGATGGCCTGCACCTTGGGGTCCAGGGCGGCCTGACGGATGAACTCCTCCACCGACGAGCTGAACGACTCGTAGGGGTGGTGCAGCAGCACGTCGTCCTCGGCGAGCACCGAGAAGATGTTGGGCGGACCGTCCTCCTCGTCGGGGGCGATCCGGCGCTGGGTCACGGGCACGAACTCGTCGTACTTCAGCTCGGGCCGGTCCATGGCGTACAGCGACCACAGCCCTCCCAGGTCGAGCGGCGCGCCGTGGGCCACGACGTCGTGGTCCCCCAGCTCCAGCTCCTCGCGGATCAGGTCGAGCGACTCGGCCGAGATGTCGTCCTCGACCTCGAGCCGGACGGCCCGGCCGAACCGGCGGCGGCGCAGCTCCATCTCGATCGCGGCGAGCAGGTCGTCGGCCTCCTCCTCCTCGACGGTGAGATCTGCGTTACGGGTGACCCGGAAGGCCACGGTCTCTTCGACGTCCATGCCGGGGAAGAGCTCCCCGAGGTGCGCCGCGATGACCTGCTCGAGGGGGACGAACCGCTCGCCGTCGGGCATCACTACGAACCGGGGCAGCAACGACGGGACCTTGACCCGGGCGAAACGGCGCTCGCCAGTGCTGGGGTCGCGCACCGAGACGCCCAGGTTGAGCGAGAGGCTCGAGATGTACGGGAAGGGGTGGCCGGGGTCGACCGCGAGCGGGGTCAGCACCGGGAAGATGCGCCGGTCGAACTGCTCGGCGGCCCAGACGCGGTCGTCGTCGTCCAGCTGGGCCCAGGTCGACAGGCGGACGCCATTCTCGGCGAGGGCGGGGACGATCTGGTCCAGGAAGACGTTGTCGGCTCGCTCGACCAGCTGTGCGGCACGCTCCACGATCGCGTCGAGCTGGTCGGCGGCGGTCATGCCGTCAGGGGTGCGTCCCCGGACTCCGGCAAAGACCTGGTCCTTCAGGCCGGCAACGCGGACCTGGAAGAACTCGTCCAGGTTCTGGCTGAAGATGGCCAAGAACTTGGCCCGCTCCAGCAACGGCGTGGCCGGGTCCTCGGCCAGAGCGAGCACGCGGACGTTGAAGTCCAGCCAGCTCAGCTCACGGTTCAGGTACCGCGGACCGTCCGCGCCCATGGCTCAGCGGTTGAGGAGGTACTCGCCGTCCTCGCCGAGCACCCATTCGAGCTCGATGAGCTCGCGCTCCGCATCGCGGGCAACCCGCTCCTTGTTCTTGCGGAACTGGGGGTCGCGAGGAGGGAGCAGCATGAGTCGGGCGTTGACGCGGTGCTTGAACTCGTTGATCAGCTGCGTGTCGCCGAACGCCGAGGTGATCTCCCAGTGCGGCGCGACCGGGCCCAGGTAGGTGATGGTGGCCTGGGCGATCGGCTCAGGGGCGTCGTCCAGTTCGAAGTCGGTGGCGTCGGACATGCGGTGGAGCGTAGCGGAGGGCGGTGCCGGGCGTCCTACCCGCTTCGGGGCGGTCGTAGAGTGCGCAGATGGCCGCCTCCTCCGACGACGACCTTCCGTTCGACCCCGCCGCACTCCGCGCCCGCTACCGGGCCGAGCGCGACAAACGGGTGCGGGCCGACGGGAACGACCAGTACCTCGAGGTCTCGGGCGGGCTGTCTCGGTTCGCCATGGACCGCTACGCCGGTGCTCCCGCCGACCGCGAGCCCCTGACCGACGAGGTCGACGTGCTCCTCGTGGGTGGCGGGTTCGGCGGACTCCTCGCCGGGGCCCGGCTCCGACAGGCCGGGGTCGAACGCATCCGCATCGTGGAGAAGGGCGCGGAGGTGGGTGGCACCTGGTACTGGAACCAGTACCCGGGGGCCCAGTGCGACATCGAGTCGTACATCTACCTGCCGCTACTCGAAGAGACCGGGTACGTCCCGACCGAGAAGTACGCACGGGCCAAGGAGATCCTCGGCCACGCCCACCGGATCGCCGACCACTTCGACCTGCGTCGCGACGCCGTGCTGCAGACCGAGGTCACCGACCTCGTCTGGGACGACACCACCGCACGGTGGACCGTGCACACCGACCGGGGCGACGCCATGAGGGCGAAGTTCGTCGCGATGGCCACCGGCCCGCTGCACCGGCCCAAGCTGCCCGGCGTGCCTGGCATCGACGGGTTCCAGGGTCACGCGTTCCACACGAGCCGGTGGGACTATGCGTACACCGGTGGCGGACCGGAGGGCGGCCTCGACCGGCTGGCCGACAAGAAGGTCGCGGTCATCGGCACCGGCGCGACCGCCGTGCAGTGCGTCCCCCATCTGGGCGCCGGCGCCGAGCACCTCTACGTGTTCCAGCGCACGCCCAGTTCGGTCGACGAGCGCGGCAACTCCCCCACCCCGCCCGGGTTCGCCGAGCAGCTCGCTCCCGGCTGGCACAAGGACCGCGTCGAGAACTTCAACGCCATCCTGAGCGGCCTGCCCCAGGCGACCGACCTGGTCGACGACGGCTGGACCGACATCGTCGGCCGCATGGTCGAGATCTACCGGGAGGGCCGGCACGGCTCGCACGAGCGACCGTTCGCCGAGGTCCTCGAGCTGGCGAACATGGAGAAGATGGAGGAGCTGCGGGCCCGGGTCGACTCGCTCGTCGACGACCCCGCCACCGCCGAGGCCCTCAAGCCCTGGTACGCCATGTTCTGCAAGCGGCCGTGCTTCAACGACGACTACCTGCCGACGTTCAACCGGCCCAACGTCACTCTCGTCGATACCGCCGGCAAGGGCGTCGAGCGCGTGACGCCGGCAGGCGTCGTGGTCGACGGCACCGAGTACCCCGTCGACTGCATCGTCTTTGCCACCGGGTTCGAGGTCGGGACCGACTACGAACGGCGGGCCGGGTTCCGGGTCGTGGGCCGCGACGGCCGGACCCTGACAGAGAAGTGGGCCACCGACGGCATGCGCACGCTGCACGGGATGCACAGCCACGGCTACCCGAACCTGTTCGTCATGGGCATGAGCCAGGGCGCCTGGACGGCCAACTACACCCAGCTGCTCGACGAGGCCGCCACCCAGGTCGCCTACGTGGTCGGCCACATGGAGTCGCACGGGCTCATGACCGTCGAGGCCACCGTCCAGGCCGAGGAGGACTGGTCGCAGACCATCGTCGAGAAGGCGGCCGGCGGCATCGGCGGTGGGATCGGCGGGAGCGACTGCACCCCCGGCTACTACAACAACGAAGGGCGCGAGCTCGACGGACCGCCGTGGGCCGCGCCCTACGGCGGCGGCTCGATCGCCTTCTTCGAGATGATGCAGGCCTGGCGCGACGCCGAGGACCTGGCCGGACTCGAGCTGGCCTGACCTACCTGCTGCCGAGCAGGGCGGTGGTCGTGGACTGCTGGCCGCGACGCTCGTAGACGATCGTCACCTGCTCGCCCGGCCGGTGCTTGCGAACTGCCCGGCCCACGTCCTCGGCAGCCCGCACACGGGTCCCGTCGACCTTCACGATGACGTCGCCAGGCTGCATGCCGGCCGCCTCGGCGCCCGTCCCGGGCGACACCTTCTGCACGAACGCCCCGGTCTCCGAGGTCACGCCGAACCGGTCGAGCACGTCGGCGTCGAGCAGCTCGACGTCCTGGGTCTCCACGCCGAGCAACGGCCGGGTGGCCGTCGCCTTCCGACCGGCCTCGAGGTCGTCGATGATCGTACGGATCGAGTCGATCGAGAGCGCGAAGCCGATGCTCTGGGCGCTCTCCAGAATGGCGGTGTTGATCCCCACCACCTGGCCCGAGGAGTTCACGAGCGGACCGCCCGAGTTGCCCGGGTTGATGGCAGCGTCGGTCTGGATGAGCCCGTCCAGCGAGCCGCCGCCCGGTACCTGGATGGACCGGTCCAGCGCCGAGACGATGCCGGACGTGACGCTCGGCGTGTCGCCCAGGTTGAGCGCGTTGCCGATCGCCACGACCTCGTCGCCGGGCTGCAGCACCGCCGAGCTGCCGAGCTCCGCAGCGGCCACCGACCCGTCGAGGCCCTCGGCCTGGATGAGCGCGACGTCGTTCTCTGGGAGCGACCCCACCAGCTTGGCCGGCACGCTCTGGCCGTCCGCGAAGTCGACCTCGATGCGCGAGGCGCCCTCGACGACGTGGGCGTTGGTGAGGACCAGGCCGTCGGAGCGCAGGACCACTCCAGACCCTGCCGCGTCCCCGGACCGGGTGCCGGTGTGGATCGACACCACCGACGGTCGCACCTTGTCGAGCAGGGCCCGGATGTCGAGCGAGGGGCCGGCGACCTTCGTCGACGGGCGGCTCTCGGTCGAGGCAGGCAGGCCCGCCGCCGTCGGCGACGGCCGGTTCCACAGGACGAAGCCCACACAGCCGCCGGCGACGACAGCGCCGACGAGCCCGCCGATCAGCGCGGCCCGGAGCGAACCACCGCGACCTGTCGGCCTGGACGGTTCGGGCGCGGGCACTCCGGCGGCAGCCGGTGCACCCCAGGTCGGCGGGGCGCCCGGCGGGACCGCTCCGGCGGTCGGCGGACCGGTGGGCGCTGCGGTCGGAGGTCCCGGGGGCGCAACCGGAGGGGCCAGCGGCGCGGCACCGGGCGGCGTGCCGCCCAGCGTGGAGGGCTGGAACGACGGAGGTCCGGCCGGCGCAGGGACCGAAGGAGGTGCCGGGACTGGAGCAACGGGTGGCGCTGCCGCAGGCGCGACGGGGACGAACGGCTCGGTGGCCGGCGCGGACGGCGGCGTGGTCCAGCCCGGAGGTGCTGCCGGCGCGGGCGGCGGCAAAGGGTTCGTGGGCGGCAGTGGCGCAGTCGGAGGGGGCGGAACGTCGGCGGAAGGCGTCGGAACGCCCTCCGGCGAGGTCCACGGGGTCGGCTCGGTCACCCCTGAAGTATGGAGGTTCCGCCCGCCTTCGGCACCGCAGCCGAGCAGATGCTCAGGTTCGGCCCCACGAGACCGCCCCAGATGCCAGCGCTGGGGCGGTGTCAAGAACCGGTGGTCCGGACCGACCCAGGCACTGTGACACCTTTCAGTCCAGGGCCTAAATGTGGAACAAACGGCCCGCCCGGGGCGTCAGAATCCACGTATGACTTCTGCACTCGACACCGACTGGATGGCACAGGGCAACTGCGCCGACAAGTCTCCGAGCATCTTCTTCCCCTCCGACGGAGTGGGCGTCGAGGCCGCACGACGTGTCTGCGAGGGATGCCCGGTCAAGGACCAGTGCCTCAACTATGCCCTCGACAACCGGATCGACCACGGGGTCTGGGGCGGGACGTCGGAGCGTGAGCGCCGGCGGATCCTGAAGGCACGCGGCGTCAGCGCCACCGTGACCACCCTGGCCTAGTCCGGCGCCCATCTAGCTACTTCGCTGGCCGACGCCCGCTGGGCCGTCGGCCAGACGCGAGGTTCCTGCCGGGTGCTTGGCACCCGGCGCCCGACCGTGGTCAGGCTGCCGAATCGTCCTTGGAGTCGGCGTCGTCGCCGTCGGAGCCGGGCGACAGACCCTTCTTGAACTCCTTCTGGGCCGAACCGAGGTTGCGGGCGAGCTTCGGGATCTGCGAGCCGCCGAACAGCACGAGTGCTGCAATCACGACGATCAGCCATTCGTTGCCACTGAACATGTCGGCCAGCGTACCGTGACCTGCCGGTCACCGTCCCGCGACGACCGGAATTACCCACGATGTCCGACCAGAACGACCGCACCGACCTCCCCCCGCTCGCCGGCGGCACGGCGCGCCCGTCGGACGCCGACCGCCGTGGCGCCATTCGCCGGCTGGTCCGCACGTTCCGGGCCGCGCTGACTACGGAGGCACGGCTCGAGGCCAGCGAGCAGGCCGCTGCACGCCTGCTCCCGGTCCTGTCCGAGCTGCGCCGGTCGCTCCCCGAGGACCGACGCGGGTCCCCAGTGGTGGCGCTGTCCGTCCCCGTCGACGGAGAGATCGACATCACCGGGATCGCGGCCTACATGCGCTCGGACCGCTGGACCGTCGTGCTGCCGGTCGTCCTCGACGACCGCAACATGGAGTTCCGGGAGTGGCCGGCGGGCGGCGAGCTCGCCAGGGGCCTGTTCCGGGTCCTTGAGCCGGTTCAGGGCGAGGTGCTCCAACCGGACATCGTGGTCGTGCCCTGCGTGGCTGTCGACGACGCCGGCAACCGCCTGGGCTTCGGCAAGGGGTTCTATGACAGGGCGCTAGGGAGCGACCCTCGACCGGTCGCCGTCGGGGCAGTCTTCGACGAACAGGTCGTGGCTGCGGTGCCCTCGGAGCCGTGGGACGTGCCGCTCGACATGGTCGTCACCCCGACCCGGGTGATCCGCCCCGACCGGTGACCGCGCGCGAAAGAACCCCGCCGGTCGGCGGGGTCCCTTCAGCGAATTGTTGACGCGTCGTCAGGCAGTACGGGTCTGCTGCGCCGCACGGGCGAGGGCCCGCTGACGGCGGATGCGGCGGCGCTCCCGCTCGGAGAGCCCGCCCCAGATGCCGAACTTCTCGCCGTTGGCCAGCGCGTACTCGAGGCAGTCCTCGCGCACGACGCAGCCCTGGCAGACGCCCTTGGCTTCCTTGGTCGATGCTCCCCGTTCCGGGAAGAACAGGTCAGGGTCAACGCCGAGGCAGTTGGCAAACATCTGCCAGCTCTCGCCGCCGTCCGTGTCATTGGGCTGTTCCATCTGGTTCTCCATGATGTGTCCCTTGATCCCCCAGCCGATCTGCGGACCGCCCTTGGTCGCTGCTCGGCAACGTTGCCGGGGCGGTCGTGCCGGATCCTTCTCCCGGCACGGCGCCAGCGTCGCACTTCTGCGGGCTGGGCGGAGGTCGGGTCGGGCGCCGGCGGAACGCCTCGACGTGTAATTACATCTTTGTGATTGCTTATCTTTACCGGGAACCACGGGTCGCGCAAGTAGAACTTGAGGTTTCTGGACGGGCGGCCGACCGCCCTCCTCCGCCCCGGCACTCGGCAGTCGCCAGGCCACGGCCCCCGAGGGTCAGCCGCGACGGCCGCGGATCATCTCGCGTCGCTGGGCGATGAAGTCCACCAGCACGTAGTCGCCCAGGTTCTCCGGGCTCGTGAAGAACGCCCTCCCCCGGTTCAGGCGGGTCATCTGCTCCACGAAGTGCTGCAGGCTCCGGTCCGGGTCGAGCATGAAGGTGTTGATCCGGATCCCGGCCCGGGTGCACCGGGCAACCTCGAGCAGCGTGGCGTCCACCGTCTCGCGCACCGGTGGATAGTGGAACTCGGGCTCGCCCCACGAGTTGATGTGGGCGGTCGGCTCGCCGTCCGTGATCATGATGATCTGCTTGGTGCCCCGCTGGCGCTCGAGCAGGCCCCGGGCCAGCTGGAAGCCGTGCTGCATGTTGGTGCCGTAGACGAAGTCCCAGCTCACCTCGGGCAGGTCCTGGTGGCGCAGCACCTTGGCCGACTCCGAGAACCCGACCAGGCCGATGTAGTCCCGCGGGTACTGCATGGAGATGAGCGCGTGCAGCGCCATCGCCACCTTCTTGGCCGGCAGGAAGTTGTCACGCATGGGCATGGACAGCGACAGGTCCAGCATCAGGACCGTCGAGACCCGCACCTGCTGCTCGGTCCGTTCCACCTCGAAGTCCTCGGGGGTGAGGCGTACCGGCACGCCGGCACCGCGCATGACGGCGTTGCGGATCGTCCGGTTGATGTCCAGGTTGAGCGGGTCGCCCCACTCGTACGGCTTGGTCTCGTAGGTGCGCTCGTGGCCCACGCCGAGCTGCTCCAGCTCGTGGCCGCCCATCTGGTTCCGGTCCAGGTGGCTGAACAGCTCGGCCAGGGCGTTCTGCCCCAGACGGCGCAGGCCCTGCGGCGTCAGCTCCAGCCGACCCTCGCGGTTCTCGACGTAGCCGGCCTCCTGGAGCATCCGGAGCGCGTCGGACAGCCGGCCCATCGACGCGGCCGCCTCGTTGCCCATGAGCTCGCGCACCCGGTCCAGGTCGACCTCGGCCAGGGCGCCCGGGTCACGGACCCCCTGCAGCATCTGCTCGAGCTGGTCAAGGTCGCCGAGCTGGCCGAGCACGTCGGAGGCCTGGGCCATGTCGAGCGGGTCCATGCCCTCGAACTGGTACGAGGAGTCCCAGCCGGCGCCGGGGAACTGGTCGCGCAGGTTCTGGCCCAGCTGCTCCATCTGCCAGCGCAGGTCCATGTCCTCGAGCAGCTGGTCGCTCAGCGCCTGCAGCTGAGCCCGCTGCTCGGGCGTCATCGAGTTGAGCATCGCCTGTGCGGCCGCCATGCGCTGCGCCATGACCTCGAGCAGCTCGTCGAGCGACTGCGGGTTCTCCGGGAAGAAGTCGCCGTAGCGCTCCATGAACCCGTCAAAGTCGGGCTCCTTGCCGGCAGCCCGGTCGGCCAGCATCTGGTTGAGCTCGCCGAGCATGTCCTTCATGCGGGCCATGTCCTCGGGGGACATGTCCGCCATCGCGCCGGACATCTGGTCGACGGCCTGCTGCATGAGCTGCTCGCGGAGCTTGTCGACCAGGGCGTCGAACCGCTCCTTGGCCTCGGCCGACGTGAAGTCGTACTGCTCCAGCCCCTTGACCTTCCCCGCCAGGTCCGACGGCAGCATCTCGAGCTCCATGTGCTTCATGGAGGCGGACTGCGAGGTGAGCTCCTCGCGACGGGCGTCGCCCGACGACTGTGCGTCGGACACCTGCTGGTCGAGCGCCGCGCGCTCGAGGTCCACGACCTCGTTCAGCTCGTCGTTGATCTCGCCGAAGACCCCGCCCAGGTCGAACCGCTCGAGCAGGTCCTGGCGCCGCTCTCGCAGCTGGTCGAGCATCTCGCGCAGGCCGGAGATCCGGTCGCCGTTGCGGTCCTCGAACCCGTCGCGCAGCAGCCGGCGCAGGGCGTTGTTCAGGTCACCGTGGTAGAGCAGGTCGTCGGTCAGCTGCCCCATGACGTCGAACGCGTCGACGTCGAAACCCACCTGCGTCCCGTCCCACGGGGAGTACCGGAACCGGGGCCGGGCCATGCGTGCCGCTCCTGCCGTCCTGCTCGACCGTCAGACCCGCGACCGGTACTGGGCCCGGCCAGATGCGGCGTCCTTGTTGAGACGCTTGGACAGGTGCAGGCCCTCGAGCACCAGCTCGACGGCCGAGGCGACCTCGCCGGGGGTGGGGTCGCTGCCGACCAGCTCGGACACCGGGCCGGCCAGGGTCGGCATCTGGGCGAGCAGGTCCACGTAGGCCCCGGCGGGGACGTCCTCGCCCGTCTCGACCGGCTCGCGTTCCTCGAACGCCTCGACGACCGCGCTCAGCTGGGCGGGAGTGACGCGCTCCTTGAACACGGCGAGCACGGCGGTGCTCACGATGTGCTCGAGGATCTGGGGCTCACGGCCCTCCTCGAGCGACTCGATCTCGACCTTGCCGGCCGTCGCGGCGGGCAGCGCGGCCAGGTCCGACACCCGGGGCACCACGTCGGTGTCGCCCGAGAGCAGGGTCCGGCGCGCCGCGTTGGCGACCATGACCTCGTAGTTGGCGACCGAGAGCCGGACCGAGACGCCCGAGCGCTGCGAGATGTGCGGGCTCTGACGGGCGACGTGCGACACGGTGGCCACGACGTCGGTCATGAACTCCGGCACCGTCACCGTGGTGGCCGCGTCGCTGAACGGCACGGCCTCCTGCTCGATGATCTGCATCTCGGTCTCGACGTCGAGCGGGTAGTGCGTGCGCACCTGCGAGCCGAACCGGTCCTTCAGCGGGGTGATGAGCCGGCCGCGGTTGGTGTAGTCCTCGGGGTTCGCGGTGGCCACCAGCAGGACGTCGAGCGGGAGCCGCACCTTGAAGCCGCGGATCTGGACGTCACGCTCCTCGAGCACGTTGAGCAGGCCCACCTGGATGCGCTCCGCCAGGTCGGGCAGCTCGTTGACTGCAAAGACGCCACGGTTGGAGCGGGGCACCAGGCCGTAGTGCAGCGTGTACTCGTCGGACAGGTAGCGGCCCTCGGCGACCTTGATGGGGTCGACCTCGCCGATGAGGTCCGCGATCGCGGTGTCGGGCGTCGCCAGCTTCTCGCCGTAGCGCTGGGACCGATGCACCCAGGCCACGGGCGTGTCGTCGCCCAGCTCGGCGACCATCGCCATCGCCCCGGCCGACACCGGGTGGTAGGGGTCGTCGTTGATCTCGCTGCCCGCTACGACCGGCATCCACTCGTCGAGCAGGTCGACGAGGCTCCGGATCATGCGGGTCTTGGCCTGGCCGCGCTCGCCCAGGACGATGATGTCGTGGCCAGCAAGGAGGGCGTTCGCCATCTGGGGGAAGACCGTGTCCTCGTAGCCCAGCACCTCGGGGAACAGCGGCTCGCCGGCGCGCAGGCGGGCGACCACGTTGCGCCGCAGCTCCGCCGCGACCGGCTCGGACACCCAGCCCGAGTCCCTCAGTGCGCCGATGGTGGCGGGCAGGTCGGAGGGCGGCACGGGAACGTCGGTCGGTTCGCTCATGGAGGGAGGGTACTCCTGCCCTTCCCGCCCGTCCCCCGCACCTACCCCGCCCCTCAGCAGCGAACTCGTGACGGTTTGGTCCCTATGCGGACCAAACCGTCACGAGTTCGGGAGAAGAAGGGGTCGAGCGGCTACTGCTGCTGTTGCTGCTGTTGCTGAAGGGTCGAGCCGGCCGGTGGCTGGGGGCGGCGGGCCACGGTCACCATCTCGACCGGTACGAGTGCCGGCTCCGCAGCGCTGCCGAGCAGGCGGGAACCGCCGCCGGTGAGCCGGCGGATCTCGACCTGCGGGGCCACGGTCGACTGGGCCGGGCCCAGGAACACGCCCCGGAGCGGCTGTACGTCGTCGTAGGACCGGCCGTGGCCGATCTTCACGTGCCGCTCCCCCACCGTCTGGCCGTTGGTCGGGTCGAGGGCCAGCCAGCCCCAGCCCGGCACGGCCACCTCGACCCAGGCGTGGGTCTCGACCACGACCATGTCGTCCGTGGTGTCCGCGCCCTGCGAGTCGGACTTCGTGAACAGGTACCCCGAGACGTAGCGGGACGGGATGCCGGCGGCGCGGGCCATGGTCACGAACAGGTGGGCGTAGTCCTGGCACACGCCGACGCCGCGGCGCAGCACCTCGTCGACCTCGATGCCGACGATGGTCGACCCCGACAGGTAGCGCAGGTGGCTGCCGACGAACCGGTGGATGGCCAGCGCCGCGCCCACCACGTCCGGGCCGCCGAGCGACGACTGGCGCAGTGCCAGCTCGACCAGCTCGGGACCGCCGTCGGTATGGCGGTCCCGCTCGAGGTACTCGATGTGAGCGTCGACGAACGCCGGGCCGCGCAGGTCGTCCATGGTCGACGAGGCGATGGGCAGCGGACGGGGGCTGGTCTCGACAGCGGCCTCGGCGGTCACGACCATCATGGCGTGGTCGGCCCGCAGGCCAAAGGTGTCGACCCGGGTGCCCCACGAGTCCACGTAGGAGTAGACGCGGGCCGATGGCTCCACCGTCACCCGGTACTCCAGCAGGCGCTGGAACTCGTCGGAGAGCGGGCAGGCCCGGAGCTCGTTGTGCGACTCGGAGACGTCCTCGGTGTAGGCGAAGACCGAGCGGTAGCGGATGTCGAGCCTCATGTGAGCTCCTCCTGCGTCTCGGCCTGCGCCACGACCTGGCCGCGGGCGCCGGGCACCAGGTGCACCGAGTGGAGGTCCAGCTCGACCCGGTACAAGAAACACTCTGCAGCAACCGCGGACGCCACGTCCTGGATCTGGTTCTCAATGAGCACAAGCGTGTCCTCGAGCGAACCGTCGAGCAGCTCGACTGCCGACGCGAACTCCAGTTCGGCACGGACCCGGCCCAGCAGTCGCAGTGCGAGGGAGCGCTGCTCGGGCTGGGACTGCGTGAGGTCACCCAGGATCGCCTCGGCCCGCAGCAGCGAGAAGAGGACGCTGCGCGGCAGGGTGGGCGACAGGAGCAGGAGCTCCACGACGGCGGCCACGTCGAGGTCGCGGTACTGGCGCCGGTAGGCCTGCAGCGCCGAGGCCGACCGGAGCGTGGCGAACCACTCGTGCACGGCGTCGTCCTGGTGGCGGGGGTGGCGGATGCGCAGCGCCCGCACGCCCATCTCGGCGCGCTCGAGGAGCATCCCAAGGGTGAAGAACCGCCAGGCGTCCTCGCGCGACCAGGTCTCGTTCGCGACGCCGATGACCGTCTGGATGCCCTTGGCCACGAACCCGTAGAGCTCGTGGGGCTGGCGGGCCAGGTCGAGCGACAGGTTGCGGGCGCCCAGCTCCAGGTGGAACAGGTTGAGCGCCTCCCAGAGCTCCATCGGCAGGTGCTCGCGCACGCCACGGGCGTTGTCGCGGGCCTGGCCGACGCACGCCATGATCGAGCCACGGTTGAACTTGTCGCGCACCAGGTAGTCCGAGACGCTCGGGCCGGTCAGCGAGCGGCCAGCCTCCAGGAAGTCGTCGGTCAGGCCCACGGCAGCGAGCACGTCGGCCCACGCTGCGGTCTCCTCGCCGGGGGTGGCCTCGAGCAGGCGGTGGTAGGTGACGTCGAGCAGCCGTGCGGTGTCCTCGGCACGCTCCAGGTAGCGGCCGGCCCAGAACAGGTACTCGGCAGTGCGGGCCAGCATCATGGGACGAGCTCCTCGTCGGGGGTGGCGGCGGCAGGGGCGACGGCGCGGTCCGCAGCGGACGGCTCGGCCCCCAACAGGTCGGGCGGCACCTCATCGGCTGCAAGCACCCATGTGTCCTTCGAGCCGCCACCCTGCGAGGAGTTCACGACCAGCGAACCCTTTCGCAGCGCGACCCGGGTCAGCCCGCCCGGTACGACCTCCACCCGCTCGCCCGACAGCACGAACGGACGCAGGTCCACGTGACGGCCCTCCAGGTGGTCGTCCACCAGGCAGGGGTGCCGCGACAGCGACATGACCTCCTGGGCGATGTAGTTGCGGGGGTCGCGCTCGATGGCGGCCCGGCACTCGGCCAGCTCGGCGTCGGTCGCGGTCGGGCCGATCACCAGCCCGTAGCCGCCGGCCTCGGCCACCGGTTTCACGACGAGCTGGTCGATCCGGGACAGCACCTCGGCCCGCTGGTCGGCGTCCCACAGGAGATAGGTCGGCACGTTGGCGAGGAGCGGCTCCTCGCCCAGGTAGTACCGGATCATGTCGGGCACGTAGGCGTAGACCGCCTTGTCGTCGGCCACGCCGTTGCCGACCGCGTTGGCAACGGTGACGTTGCCGGCGCGGGCCGCCGACATCAGGCCCGGCACGCCGAGCGACGAGTCCGGGCGGAACACGACAGGGTCCAAGAAGTCGTCGTCGATGCGCCGGTAGATCACGTCGACACGACGCAGACCTCTGGTCGTGCGCATGTAGACGACGTGGTCCTCGACGACGAGGTCTCGGCCCTCGACCAGCTCGATGCCCATCTGGGTCGCCAGGAACACGTGCTCGAAGTAGGCCGAGTTGTAGATCCCCGGCGTGAGGACCACCACAGTCGGCGAGTCACCCGCTGCCGGCGGCGCGACGCGCTGGAGCGCGGCGAGCAGCATCGAGCCGTACTGGTCGACCGGACGCACCTGGTCGCCGGCGAAGAGCTGCGGTAGCACGCGGGCGAGGGCGGCGCGGTTCTCGATCACGTAGGAGATGCCACTGGGAGAACGCAGGTTGTCCTCGAGGACGCGGTAGGTGCCGTCACCGTCGCGAATGACGTCGATCCCCGCGACCAGACACCGGGCGCCGAGCGGCACCGGGACTCCGAACGCCTCCCGGGTGAAGCCCTCGGAGCTCATGACCAGCCAGCGCGGGATCACGCCGTCACGCACGATCTGCATGCCGCCGACGTAGAGGTCGTCCAGGAACCGGTTGAGGGCGGTGACGCGCTGCTTCAGTCCCAGCTCGAGCGCCGCCCACTCCCCCGCCGGGATGACCCGGGGCACCAGGTCCATGGGGAAGGTGCGCTCGATGCCGTTGCCCTCGGGGTCCTGCTCGTCGTCGTAGACGGTGAAGGTGATGCCCTGCGAGCGGAAGGCCGCAGTCCGGCGGCGCTCGGCGCGGGCCAGGTCGTCGGAGTCGAGCGCGACCAGGGCCTTGGCCAGGGGCGCGTAGTGCGGACGGACCTCGCCGGAGGCTGCGACGACCTCGTCGAAAAACCCGTCGAGCTCGTAGTTGTCGAACCAGGTGACCACGGGCCGAGAGGTTGTGCGGCCCGTGTTCCGGATCGGTCTCCCCCATGTGACGCTCGTGTGAACACCGTTCCCGGTTCCCCTCCCTCCCCCTCTGCAGATCGG
>CAJANQ010000330.1 GCA_903941145.1 uncultured Actinomycetes bacterium | reverse complement strand
CGCCATCGCCTCCAGCACCGGGAGCCCGAAGCCCTCGGCCAGCGACGGGAAGCAGAACGCGGCCGCCCCCGCCATGAGCGCCGGGAGGTCGGCCGACGGGACGTGGCCCGTCAGCACGGCCCGGACGCCCGCCTCGGCCGGGTCGGGCAGGTCCTCGCCCCAGCCCTCGGGGCCGGCCACCACCAGGGGCAGGTCCTGGTGCCCGAGCCGGGCGACGGCCTGGACCAGGCGGGCCAGGTTCTTGCGCGGCTCGAGCGTGCCCACGAACAGCACGTAGGGCCCGTCGACGCCGTAGCGGGTGCGGACGGCGGCCACCTGCTCGGGCTGCGGGTCGACCGGGGTCGCGCCCCACGGGACGACCCGGAGGCGGTCTGGCCCGATGCCGAACTCGCGGCAGTCGGCGGCCACGACCTGGGAGGGGACCATGACCACGGCGGCGTGGTCGCGCACCAGCTCGAGCCCGCGTCGCAGCAGACGGGCACCCCGGGCGGTCAGGAGCTCGGGTCGGGTCACGGGGAACACGTCGTGCACGGTCGCCACCATCGGCACGGACCCCGTTGGCGGGACGACGGGCGCCGTCACGTGCACCACGTCGAGCTGGCCCGCTGCGCGGGGCAGGCGCGGGCGGCGGAGCGTGTGCCAGGCGTCGTAGAGGTACGGCAGCGGCAGGGAGGTCCGCACGACCGGCACCGTCGGGACGTAGCCGGGCTGCGGCGCGCCGCCGCGGGGGCCGACGCCCACCAGGTCGGCGCCGCCACGCGCCTGCACGGCCGCCACCAGGTCGAGGACCGAGCCTGCAGTGCCGCCGGGGACGCGGTGCCAGCACTGGGTGAGGACGACGGCCGTCCGGGGACCGGTCGCGCCGGAGGTCCGGACGTCTGCTCCCTCGGTGCCGCTCACAGGCGGCAGTCTCGCACCCGGCCCTCCCGACGTCTGGCTACCTGGCCACCATGGGAGGAGATTTTCTGGCAGGGACCGGGTTGTCGGGGCCCCGGCCGGCTCAGCCCTGGAGCGAGCGGAAGTACTCGACCGTGCGCTCCAGGCCGTCGCGCAGCGCCACCGTCGGCTCCCAGCCCAGCTCGGTCTGCGCCAGCGTGATGTCGGGCCGGCGGCGGGTGGGGTCGTCCTGGGGCAGCGGGTGCATCTCGATCGGCACGTCGGCGCCGGTGAGCTCCAGCACCATCTCGGCCAGCCCGCGGACCGTGAACTCGGCAGGGTTGCCCAGGTTCACCGGCCCCTCGATGTCCGACTCGGCCGCAGCCACGATGCCGCGCACCAGGTCGTCGACGTAGCAGAAGGAGCGGGTCTGCGACCCGACGCCGAAGATCGAGATGGGCTCGCCGGCCAGGGCCTGGGTAACGAACGTCGAGACCACGCGGCCGTCGTCGGGCCGCATCCGGGGCCCGTACGTGTTGAAGATCCGGATGATGACCGTGTCGGCCCCCCGGGAGCGGCGGTACGCCATGGTCGCGGCCTCGGTGAACCGCTTCGCCTCGTCGTAGCAGGAGCGCGGTCCGACCGGGTTCACGTTGCCGAAGTACGACTCGTGCTGCGGGTGGACCTGCGGCTCGCCGTAGACCTCGCTGGTCGACGCCACCAGGCAGCGTGCGCCCTGGGCGGCGGCCAGCTCCAGTGCGTGGAACGTCCCCAGGCTGCCGGTCCGCAGGATCTCGACCGGGATCCGGCTGAAGTCGACCGGCGACGCGGGCGACGCCAGGTGCAGCACGGTGTCGAACGTCCCCAGGTCGGGCCACGGGTCGGCGACGTCGCCCTCGTGGAACCCGAACCCGTCGCGCCCTTCGAGCGCCGCGATGTTCCGGCGGGACCCGCTCACGAAGTTGTCGAACCCGACGACCTCGTCGCCGCGGTCGAGCAGGTGCTCGGCCAGGTGCGACCCGACAAGCCCGGCCACGCCGGTCAGCAGCACCCTCATCGTCGACCCGTCCCGCGGTAGGAGAACCCCAGGTGCGTCACGGACGAGGGGCTCAGGAGGTTCCGGGTGT
>CAJANQ010000329.1 GCA_903941145.1 uncultured Actinomycetes bacterium | reverse complement strand
CGGCCGCGATCTCGGAGCGGATGCCGACGCTGCGGCACCCCTCGACGATCGCCGTGGCCCACTCAGTGATGCTCGGGGCGCGCTCGCCCTCGACGTAGGCGACGCCCAGTCCGCCGCCGACGACCAGCTCGGGCAGGTCGGCCTCGACCACGAACGGTGCGACGACGCGCAGCCCCTCCAGGAAGTTGGCGACGCTGAAGACCTGGGACCCGATGTGCAGGTGCAGGCCGGCGAGGTCCATCGCCACGCTGGCCGCGGCCCGGTCGAGCGCCTCGGCCGCCTGGCCGGTGGGCAGCGGGAACCCGAACTTGGAGTCCAGGTTGCCGGTGCGGACGTGCTCGTGGGTGTGGACCTCGATGCCGGGGTTGATCCGCAGCAGGACCGACGGCCGGGGCGAGCCGGCGGCGACGAGCGACTCGATGCGGTCCAGCTCGTCGTCGGAGTCGACCACGATGCGGCCGACGCCGACCTCCATGGCCAGCGCCAGCTCGTCGCGGGACTTGTTGTTGCCGTGCAGCACGATGCGTTCGGCGGGGACGCCCGCTGCGAGCGCCACGTGGAGCTCGCCGCCGGTGGCGACGTCGAGACGGAGGCCCTCCTCGGCCACGAGCTGCGCCATGGCGCGGCAGAGGAACGCCTTTCCGGCGTAGATCGCGCCGCGGTCGCCCAGGATCGACCGGGCCTCGCGGCAGCGGCTGCGCAGGTGCTCCTCGTCGTAGACGAACAGCGGCGTGCCGTACTCGGCGGCCAGGTCGAGGACGTCGACGCCGCCGACCTGCAGGCGGCCGCGGTCGTCCGCCGTCGAGGTGTCGGGCAGCAGGTAGTTGGGGACGGGTCCGGCGCTCACTCGTGGCTCACATCTGCTCGGGGGCCGAGACGCCCAGAAGTCCAAGGCCGACCCGCAGGCCGTTGGCCGCGGCCTCCGACAGCCACCAGCGGGCCTGGCGGAGGTCGTCGGGCGTGTCCGGCGAGAGGATCGGGCAGTCGTGGTAGAAGCCGTGCACCGAGGAGGCCAGCTCGCGGACCCAGGTCGTGACCTTGTGGGGCGCACGCTCCCGGGCGGCGAGCGCCACGGTGTCGGGCAGGACGAACAGCTGGCGCAGGACCTCGAGCTCGCGCTCGTGGACCAGCAGCGAGAGGTCGACCTCGGCGAGCGGGACCCGCGAGATGCCGCGCTCCCCCGCCACCCGGGCCACGTTGCAGAGCCGGGCGTGGGCCATCTGCACGTAGAACACCGGGTTCTCGTTGGACTGGCTGGCGATCAGGTCCAGGTCGACGGTCTGCGGCGAGTCCACCGACTGCAGCAGGTAGGTGAGGCGCACGGCGTCGGCGCCGACCTCGTCGATCAGGTCCTCGAGGGTGATGAGGTTGCCGGACCGCTTGGAGATCCGGACCTCTTCGCCGCCGCGCTCGAGGCGCACCAGCTGGGTGATGACGACCTCGAGGTCGGTGGGCTCGTGGCCGAGCGACTGGATGGCGGCCTTCATCCGGGCCACGTAGCCGTGGTGGTCGGCGCCCCACACGTTGATGACCAGGTCGAAGTCCCGGGCGAACTTGTTGCGGTGGTAGGCGATGTCGGGGAGCAGGTACGTGAACTCGCCGTCGGCCTTGACCAGCACCCGGTCCTTGTCGTCGCCGAAGTCGGTGGACCGCAGCCACACCGCGCCGTCGCCGCCCGGGTCGTCGGGCTCGATCACGAACTTCCGCTCGCGAAGGTCGGCCAGCGTGACCTCGATGGCGCCGGTCGCGACCATCGCCTTCTCGGAGAACCACAGGT
>CAJANQ010000328.1 GCA_903941145.1 uncultured Actinomycetes bacterium | reverse complement strand
TGTTGCCCTCACGCACGAGCGTGACGAGCACCCACTCCTCGACCTGCTTGGACAGCACGCCGAGCTCGAACGGGATGGCGTCGGTGACACAGAGGTCGGCCATCTCCGCGACCTCAGAGTCGCTCAGTGCGGTGCAGTCCTTGGTTGTGACGTCGAGTGCCATTGGATCGAACTCCCCGAACCCCGAAAAGCGGCCCTATAAGTTCAGTCCAACCGGCGCACGGGCGCAAAACGGGCGCCGGGACTGACGAGTAGAGGGGCAGACGGCGGCGCCGGGAACCATCCGGCGTAGGGTTCCGGGGTGCTGCCGGGGGACGTGACAGGACCAGCGTCGGGCCCGGCCCGCTTCCGGATCGTGTCTCGCACGACCCTCCTCGACGCCGACGACCGCCGCCGGCTCGGCCTGGACCACTGGCCCGACGGGACCGTCGGCCGGTTCCTCCGTGACGGCAGGGTCGTGACCGTCGGCCCCAACGGCGACGGGCTGGCCCGCACCGAGTTCGTGCTCCCCCGCTGGCGTGACCGGTTCGCCGGCCGTCGGCTCTCGCTCCGGCCCGCGACCCACGGCGCGTCGACGGCCCGGCGCCCGACGCCCACCCCCGAGGGCCCCGACGTGCCGGGGTTCGGCGTCCTCACCGCAGCCCAGGAACCGATCGGCACCCTACGAGAACCTGCCGACTACGCCGCTGGCGGCCCGGTGGTCTACGACGCAGGGCGGGACCTGGCGCTGCTCGTGTACCACGCCGAAGCGCACCGGGCCGGGGAGCCGCGACACTTCTACTCGTCCCTCGGACTGGCAGCGTCGCGCGACGGCGGCGTCTTGTGGACCGACCTGGGCCGGGTAGTCAGGGCCGAGCTCGCTGCCGACGCCGCCGCCCGCAGCTGGGGCCCGGTCGAGATGGGGCCCGGCACCCTGGTCGACGCGGGCGACCGGTTCGTCCTGCTGTTCGGCGACTTCCGGGCCGACGGCCGACGCGTGAACCTGGCGGCCGCGGCGGCCCCCCGTGACGCGGTGCTCGACGCCGCCGCCGAGGGGAAGTGCGTGGAGTGGCGCAAGTGGGACGGTTCCTCGTTCTCCGAGCCCGGACTCGGCGGCCGCGCCGAGGAGCTGATGGGACCGGCAACCACGTTCGGCCAGGTGAAGTGGACCGACGCCGTCCGGCTCCGCCGCAGCCGGCGGTGGGCGCTCGTGGCGTCCACCAACTTCATGGGCTCGTGGACCCTGGTGGCCAGCACCTCGGTCGACGGCGTGCACTGGTCGGGGCCAGCTGTCGTCGAGGGGTCGCAGTCCGACGACGAGGCGCTCTACGTGAGCACCCACGGACCGCTCACCCGGGCCGAGTCGAAGGAGCTGGGGCCGGACGGGTTCGCCGTGGTGCGGGTCGTCTCGCGCCAGGGCGCCTACGCGCGGTGGGAGGACGCCGAGGTCGAGCGCCTGGTGGTGGCACCCACGACCTGAACGGCTCGACCTCGCCGCAGGCGGCGGTCAGACAGCGACGGCGTCGACGCCGAGCAGGACGCGCAGCTCGCCGACCAGGCCGCCGCGTGTGTCGACCCGGATGTCGTCGGGCAGGCGCAGGATCTGCTTCTGGCCCAGCTGGATCAGCACCTCGGACTCGCCCGGGAAGTCGCTGAACAGCTCCTTGAGCTTCCCGACGAGCTGGTCGTCGAGGCCGACCTCGGGCAGCACGAGCCGCAGCGGCGGCTTCTCGTCGATGAACGGCTCGAAGTGCTGGATCTCCACGAGGGACAGCTTGGGCGACTCCTCGCGGCGGTCCACCCGGGCAGTGAGCACCACGACCTGGTCCTCAACGAGCTGGGCGTTCACTGCCTGCATCGTCTTGGGGAACACCATGACCTCGATCGAGCGCTGCATGTCCTCGAGGAGGAACACGCCCATGAGGTCGCCCTTCTTGGTCCACTTGCGCTGGAGGCTGGTGATGACGCCGCCCACCTTCACGCGCTGCTCACGGGGC
This sequence comes from uncultured Actinomycetes bacterium, assembly GCA_903941145.1. Taxonomy (GTDB): domain Bacteria; phylum Actinomycetota; class Acidimicrobiia; order Acidimicrobiales; family Microtrichaceae; genus CAJANQ01. The sequence goes on along the minus strand of CAJANQ010000328.1, from coordinate 3,628 downwards.
TTGGAGTCGCCGTTGCCGTTCGACTCCGGCTTGGCGGCGGCCGTGGGGTCCGCCTCGAGGATCTCGGTGATGGTGGTGTCGCACTTGCGGCGGAGGAGCGTCTCTGCCCCCAGGAGCGGGTGGTCCGACACGTAGAGGCCGAGCATCTCCTTCTCGAAGGCGAGCTTCTGCTTCTTGTCGAACTCGTTGCCGCCGACCGCGACGCGCTCGTCGAACGTGGGGCCGCCGTCGTCCTCGCCGCCGTCGCCGAACAGCGACATCATCCCCGCCTCGTGCTCCTTCCGGCGGGCGACCGTCTGGTCGATGATCTGCTCGTAGACCATCAGCAGCGCCTGTCGAGGATGGCCCATGGAGTCGAAGCCGCCGGCCTTGATGAGCGCCTCGATGGTCTTCTTGTTGAGGACCGTGACGTCGACCCGCTGGCAGAACTCGTGGAAGTCGGCGAACGGTCCGGCCTTCAACCGCTCCTCGACGATGAGGTCCACCAGGCCCGAGCCCACGTTCCGCACCGCCGACAGGCCGAACAGGATGGAGAGCGACTCGGTGCCGTCCTCGCCGACGGCGACCAGCGGCGTGAAGTCCGACGCCGACCGGTTGACGTCGGGCACCTGGACCTCGATGCCCATGCCACGGCACTCGGCGAGGTAGACCGCGGCCTTGTCGAGGTTGGTCTTGACGCTCGTGAGGAGCGCTGCGAGATACTCGGCCGGGTAGTTCGCCTTGAGGTAGGCCGTCTGGTAGGCGATGAAGCCGTAACCGAACGAGTGGCTCTTGTTGAACGCGTAGTCGGCGAACGCCGCGATGATGTCGAAGAGCTGCTTGCCGAGCGTGGTCCCGTACCCGGTGGCCTCCACCCCGCTCTCGAACTTGGACCGCTCCGCCTCCATGATGGCGTGGTCCTTCTTGCCGCAGGCCTTCCGCAGGTTGTCGGCGTCGGCCAGCGAGAAGCCGGCGAACTTCTGCGACACCCGCATCACCGACTCCTGGTAGATCATCAGGCCGTAGGTGTCGGCGAGCAGCTCCTCCGCGTCGGGGTGGAAGTACTCGACCGCCTTCCGACCGTTCTTGATGTCGGCGTAGTCGAGGTGCATGTTCACCGCCATGGGCCCCGGCCGGTAGAGCGCCACGAGGGCGGCCACATCGTCGAACGACGTCGGGGCCAGCCGGCGGATGAGGTCCCGCATGTTGGACCCCTCGAGCTGGAACACGCCGATGGTGTCCCCGCGGCCGAGCAGCTCGAACGTGGGTGCGTCCTCGAGCGACACGTTGTCGATGTCGACGTCGACCCCGCGGGACTCCTTGATGAGGGCGAGGGCGTCGGTGATGACGTCCAGGTTCCGCAGGCCCAGGAAGTCCATCTTGAGCAGGCCGAGTGACTCGACGCCCTTCATCTCGTACTGGGTGACGACCGGTGCCTCCTCGATCGGCACGCCGGACTCGGGCTTGCGCTGGATCGGGAGGTAGTCGGTGAGCGGGTCCTTGGTGATCACCACCGCGGCGGCGTGGATGCCGTCCTGGCGACGCAGGCCCTCAAGGCCCTTTGCGACGTCGATGACCTTCTTGGCCTCTGGGTCCTCGGCGTACATCTGGCGCAGCTCGGCCGCGCGGGCGTAGCCCTCCTCGTACTTTGGCTGCTTCTCGAGACACGCGGCGAGCGGCGTGTCGCGGCCCATCATGAGCGGCGGCATGGCCTTGGCCACCTTGTCGCCCACGACGTAGGGGTAGCCGAGCACGCGGGCGGCGTCACGCACGGCCGCCCGGGCCTTGATGGTCGAGAACGTGATGATCTGCGCCACCCGGTCGCGGCCGTAGCGCTCCGCCGCGTACCGGATCATCTCGTCCCGGTAGCGGGAGTCGAAGTCCATGTCGATGTCGGGCATGGAGATGCGGCTCGGGTTGAGGAACCGCTCGAACAGCAGGTCGTACTTGATGGGGTCCAGGTCGGTGATGCGGAGCGTGTACGCCACGGCGCAACCGGCCGCAGACCCTCGGCCCGGGCCGACCCGGATGTTCTGCTTGCGGGCGTGGTCGATCAGGTCCCAGACGATCAGGAAGTACGAGCTGAAGCCCATGTCGGCGATGACCTTGAGCTCGTAGGCCAGCCGCTCCACGACCGCGTCAGGGAGCTGGTCGCCCCAGCGGGCGCGGGCGCCCTCGAACGTGAGGTGCTCGAGGTACTCGGTGTCGTTGGCGAAGCCCTCGGGCAGCGGGAAGTTGGGCAGCTGCGGGTTGCCGAACTCGATCTCGACGTTGGCCCGCTCGGCGATCCACAGCGAGTTGTCGCACGCAACCTCGACCTCCCTGAAGAGGTAGCGCATCTCTTCCGCGGTCTTCAGGTAGTGGTGGTCGCCGTGGAACTTGAAGCGGTCGGGGTCGCTCATGAGCGCCCCGGTCTGCACGCACAGGAGCGCGTCGTGCGAGACGGCGTCGCCCTGGGCGACGTAGTGCGAGTCGTTGGTGGCGAGCAGCGGTGCCTTGATCTTCTTGGCGATCTCCAGCAGGTGCGGGTTGGTGCGGTGCTGCTCCGGGATGCCGTGGTCCTGGATCTCGACGAACAGGTTGTCCCGGCCGAAGATGTCCTGGAGACGGGCAGCCTTGGCCAGCGCCGCGTCGAACCCCTCGTTCATGAGCGACTGCAGCACGTGGCCGCCGAGGCAGCCGGTGGTGGCGATGAGCCCCTCTGAGTGCTCCTCCAGGATCTCCCAGTCCACACGGGGCTTGTAGTAGTAGCCCTCCATGTAGGCCCGGCTGGCCAGCTGGATCAGGTTCTTGTAGACGGTGTTGGTCTCGGCCAGGAGGGTCAGGTGGTAGTAGAGCTTGCGGCCACCGTCCACCTCGCCGCCGGAGTCGTCGACCTTGCCCCGGCGGGGCGGGCGCTCCGAGCGGGCGTCGTGGGCCATGTAGGCCTCGGTGCCGATGATGGGCGTGATGCCCTCCTTCTGGCAGGCCTTGTAGAAGTCCAGGACCCCGTACATGTTCCCGTGGTCGGTGATGCCCATGGCGGGCTGGCCGTCGCGGACCGCGGCCGCCACGGCGTCACCGATCCGCGCCGCACCGTCGAGCATCGAGTACTCGGTGTGCTGGTGCAGATGGACGAACGAGTCCCCCACTACCTGTCTCCCCTGCTTCCCGTCGTTTCCTGTCGCTGCTGCTGTTGTAGGAGTACGACGGTGCAAATCACACGTCTGTAACTCCGGCCCCACTCTCGCGCGGTCCTCCGACACGCGCCACCGAGGCGCCTAGATGTATCCGGGGCCTCCCGGCGGGCTGCCGATCTGGCCCCGGACGCCCTCGAGCTGCTGGCGGGCCGCCATCTGCTGGGCCACGAGCGTCGCCTGGATGCCGTGGAACAGCCCCTCGAGCCAGCCGACGAGCTGCGCCTGCGCCATCCGCAGCTCGGCCTCGGTGGGCACCTCGCCGTCGGAGAAGTCGAACGTGAGCTGGCGCAGCTCCTCGGCCAGGTCGGGCGACAGCGAGGTCGCGAGCTGGTCGATCGACCGCTCGTAGATCGTGCGCAGCTGTTCGCGGGCGCCCTCGTCGAGCTCGGTCGAGCGCACCTCCTCAAGCATCTGCTTCACCATGGCGCCGATCCGGATGATCTTGGCCGGCGACTCGACCTCTGCGAGCG
>CAJANQ010000327.1 GCA_903941145.1 uncultured Actinomycetes bacterium | reverse complement strand
GATAGTCGAACAGGTGGCCGTCGCGGCAGCCGACGTCGAGCACGCGTGATCCGGCAGGGATCAGGCCGCCCACCCGGGCCATGCGGCGGTTGCGGAGGAAGTTGTCGAGCGGCGTCATGGTGGGCGGCGTGCGGCGCTGCCCGCACGGATGGATCAGTCTTGCCGCTCGTGGCCGCCGACCGGCGGACGGTCAGCCGGTCCGCGCCGCCTTCGGCACGTCCGTGGCCCAGACCCGCCGCTCGGGGAAGTAGACGACCAGACCGTCGGACATCGGCCGCTTCTCGAACGCGATGCCCTTGGCGTTGAGGTATGCCTCGAACGCCGTCGCGGTGGGCTGGTTCTGGTAGTAGACCCACGGGCAGTTGCCCAGGCTCTTGGCCCGCTGGAAGTAGATCGGGTTCCGGTTGGCGTACAGCGCGACCACCGGCACGTCGCCGCCCAGACGGAAGGCAAGGCGGTTGCCACCGCCCCAGTAGTCGCTGATGACGCACCGGGCGCCGCGGGCCTCGAGCAGCTTGGCCGTGGCGTCGACCGGCGGCACCCGGGGCACGGACGTGCGCTCCATGCCCACGAACGACAGCACTGGCAGCAGTGCGAGCGCCAGCACCGCCACGATGTCGCGGCGCCACTTCGCCCCGACCAGCAGCGGCAGCACCGGGTAGACGAAGAAGATGTACCGCAGGTTGACGTAGATCAACCCCGCCTTGGCCGACACCAGCAGGTACACCACCGGCGCGGTGAAGAGCATCACGCCGAGCACGAACTCGAGCGGACGCTTCGTGGGGCGCAGCGCCTGGACCACGAGGAACACGACCGCCACGACGTAGAGGACCTGCGCCGGCCGGCCGAACAGCCACGGGGCGGCGTCGATCACCGTGCCGAACGGCGGCTTGAAGCCGGTCAGCCCGGCGAACTGCTGGGTCCCGAACTTCCGCAGCCGCAGGAGCACCGGCACGACGGTCCGCGTGGTGTAGTTGTCCGGGCGGGACTGGCCGACCAGCGTCTGGAACCACCACGGGAAGGCGCCCAACAAGGAACCGGCGAGGACCGGCCACACGGGCCGGAACAGGCTCCTCGCCCGGTGGGCGAGCGACCCGTCGACCGTCGTTGCGCGACGGAGCGAGCGGTAGCCGAGCCACAAGAAGGTCGGCATCGTGAGGTAGAGCGAGCAAGGGTTGATCCAGAGCCCCACGCCGGCGGCGAACCCTGCGCCGACGAGCAGCCAGAGCGAACGACGGGGTTCGCAGAACGGTCCGTCCGACGGCCGCACCCGCTCGGACCGGAGCACCAGCAGGAGTGTGACTAGGCCGGCGGTCACGGCCGGGATGAAGTACAGCGTCTCCCGGCTGCCGAAGTACACCATCGCGACCGGGTACGACCACGCCACTGCGCCGACCACCGTTGACCGGGTGCGGCTCCAGCCCATGGACAGGGCAATGAACCCGATCAGGACCGCGTTCAGCAGGCCTAGCACCACCACCGGCGTCCGCAGACCTGTCGGCGTCATGCCAAGGAACCGGACCGAGGTCGCAACCACGAAGGCCCACGGCGTCCCGCCATAGGGCTGCATGCTCATCAGGAGCGGGAACTCGCCGCCCAGGACCTCCCGTGCGACCAGCCCCATCTCGGCCTCGTCGGAGTCTGGACCCGGCTCGATCTGCCGGTAGTAGTGGACCCGCAGCACCACTCCCACCGCCACGGCGAGTGCGACGACCGCGGCGGCCACCCAGAACACGTACGACCGGAGGAACGCCAGGCGGCCGCGAGTCCCGTCGCCGGCCATCTCGTCGCCGGGCGTCCCGGCCGACACGTCCTGCGCCTCGTCGGCAACCTCGGCACCGTCGTCCGCCAGCTCGGTGGTCCCTGGCTCGTCCTCGACCGTCATGGACGTGCCGTCCGACCGCGCACGGGCTCGACCGCCAGGTAGGCCAGGCGTCGCTGTTCGCGGCTGACCTGCCGGACCGACGAGATGACCAGCCCCGAGGCGAGCAGCAGCACCGCCACGACCTCGATGGACGCCGCCAGGATCGCGGTCGGGAACCGGGCGACCAGTCCGGTGTCGAGGTACTCGATGACCACCGGGACCATCAGCAGGACGGCCACCGTGGTCAGGAGCGCGAACAGCAGTCCGAAGAACGCCTTGGGCCGGAGGTCCCGGAAGAGCCGCATTGCGGACCAGAGGATCTTTGCGCCGTCGCGGTAGGTCCCGAGCTTGCTCTCCGAGCCCTCGGGGCGGGCGTAGTACTCGACCGGGACCTCGGCGACCTCCAGGCGGAGCTCGGCGGCGTGGGCGACCAGCTCGGTCTCGGTGTCGAACCCGGAGGTGCGGGCGGGGAACGACTTCACGAACCGGCGCGACATGACCCGGTAGCCAGAGAACGCGTCGGCCTCGTCGGACCGGAAGATCAGCCGGAACAGCCCGGAGAACGCCTTGTTGCCGAGTGCGTGGCCGGCCGGGAACTCGTCGCCGTCCACCGCTGCGGGCTGGCGGGTGCCCACCACCATGTCCAGGCGCTGGGCCAGCAGCAGGTCGACCATGTCCCGGGCCTTGCCGGACTCGTAGGTGTCGTCGCCGTCCACCATGACGTAGACGTCGGCCTCGACCTCGCTGAACATCTTGCGGACGACGCTGCCCTTGCCCGGGCGGATGGCCGGCACGACCGTGGCGCCGGCCTCCGCTGCCACCCCGGCGGTGCCGTCGGTGGAGTTGTTGTCGAAGACGTAGACGTCGGCCTCGGGCAGGGCTGCTCTGAAGTCGGCGACGACCTTGCCGATGGTCAGCGCCTCGTTGTAGCAGGGGACGACAACGGCAACCGTTGCGTCGCTCGAGTTCTCAGTCGTCACAGGTCTTCGGTTCCTCGGGACCGGACACTAGTCGCAGGCCCCGCCGCCCCGGCGCGGGTCGCGCACCGCTACTCCGCCGCGTCCGTGAGGGCCTCGGCCAGCGAAGGGTGCACGAAGATGCTCTCGGCGATGTCGGACACGGTCAGGCCGTTGGTCACCGCGACGGCCAGCACCGAGATGAGCTCGGCGGCGTGGCGGCCGACGATGGAACCACCCAGCACCACGCCGGTGTAGGGGTCGGAGATGATCTTCACGAACCCGCGGGGGTCGCCGTTGATGAGCGCCTTCGCGGTCGAGGCGAACGGCACCTTGGTGACCCGCACCTTCCTGCCCTCGGCGAACGCGTCGGCCTCGGCCAGGCCGACGTCGGCAATCTCGGGGTCGGTGAAGATCGCCGAGGCCGCCTTCTCGTAGTCCAGGTGGCGGTGGCCCACCTTGTGGAGCCCCATGACGTGCTCGGCGATCTTGCGGCCCTGCATGGTCGCCACCGAGGACAGCGGGAGCTTCCCGGACACGTCGCCGGCCACGTAGATGTGCGGCACGTTGGTGCGCATGTGGTGGTCGACCGAGCGGATCCACGCGCCGTCCATCTCGACCCCGGCAGCGTCCAGCCCGAGCGACTCGGTGTTGGGGATCGAGCCGATGGCGAGGAGCGCGTGGCTGGCGCTGACGGACCGGCCGTCGTCGCAGCGCACGACGACGCCGTCGTCGGACACGTCGATGCCCGAGGCCCGGGCCCCCTTCAGCAGCTGGACCCCGCGGCGGACGAAGTCGTCCTCGAGGACCGCGGCCACCTCCGGGTCCTTGCCGGGCAGCACCTGGTTCCGCGACACGACGAGCGTGACCGTGGACCCCAGGCTGGTGAACAGGTGGACGAACTCCACGCCCGTGACGCCGGAGCCGACCACGACCAGGTGCTGCGGCAGCACCGGCGGCGTGTAGGCGTCGCGGGTGGTCAGCACGCGCTCGCCGTCGACCTTCGCCCACTCGGGCAGGCGGGGCCGTGAGCCGGTGGACACCATGACGGCGTCGGCCTCGAACGTGCGCTCGCCGTCGGCCGTGTCGGCCACGACGTGGTGGTCGTCGACCAGCCGGCCGGTGCCGCGGACGATCTCGACCCCCTGGGAGACCAGCAGCTCGGTGGCCTGCCGTTCGAGCCGTTCCGTGATGCCGTTGATGCGGTTGCGCAGCAGCTCGGTGTCCAGCGTCGGCATCGCCGAGACCAGTCCCATGCTGGCGGACTCCTCGATCTGGTCGAGGGCGTCGCCGGTGGCGATCATCGCCTTGGACGGGACGCAGTCCCACAGGTGTGCGGCGCCGCCGACCAGGTCCCGCTCGACCAGGGTGACCTGTGCGCCAAGACGGGCGGCGGTCGTGGCGGCCTGGGTCCCGGCAGGTCCACCACCGATGATGACGAAACGCAGCGGCATGGGCGCAGGCTACTCACCCCGCCGACGGCGCCCGTCCCGGCGTGCGACGGGCCTCAGCGGTCGAGCAGGCGGGCCACGAGCTCCCCGAGCGGCTCGCTGAAGTGGCGGGCCGGGGCGTGCCCGAGCGACCGCCACACCCGGTCGCCCAGGACCGAGTTGGCCGGCCGTGGGGCGGCCGGCACCGGCCGGAGCTCGGCCGTCGAGATCGGGACCACCCGGCCAGGGTCGTCCCCCGCGGCGACGAGCACCGCCCGGACGAACTCGAACCAGGACACCGCACCCTGGTTGGTGG
>CAJANQ010000326.1 GCA_903941145.1 uncultured Actinomycetes bacterium | reverse complement strand
GCCCGGTCGAGCCGACCACCGAACCGTGCAGCACCTCGTGCGCCAGGAACCCCATGGCGGCGAAGCACTGGCCGACGACCAGGCCGAGCAGCAGGCACAGGTACCAGGCCGGGCGGACCGTGATGATCGTGGCGATGCCGCCGACCGCAGTGGCAGCGAGCGGGATGAACCACAGGGCGCGCTGCGGCTGCCGCTCGAACGTGTCGGTGGGGAGTTCGGCGCGGACCTGCTTGCGCAGCTCCTCGGGGGTGCGGACGGTCATGGGGGCTCCTTTGCTGGGGGTGCCACTACCTACGGCAACGTAACCTACGAGACCGTAACCTACGGGGGCGTAGTACCGTCGGATTCGTGGCAGATGGCACACGCACCCGGCTCTCGGCGGTCGAACGACGCAACCAGCTCGTCGACGTGGGTCGCGCCGTGTTCGCCGAGAAGGGCTACGAGGCCGCCTCGGTCGAGGAGATCGCAGAGCGCGCCAAGATCTCGAAGCCGGTCGTCTACGAGCACTTCGGCGGCAAGGAAGGCCTGTACGCCGTCATCGTCGACCGCGAGATGGAGTACGTGATCGCGCAGATCTCCACCGCGATCGCAGAGGGCACCCCACGCGACCGGGTGGAGGCGGCCTCGCTGGCGTTCATGCGGTACGTGAAGGAACGGCCGAGCGGGTTCGCCGTGCTGTCGCGCGACGCACCGGTCACCACGGGACTCTCCAACCTGCTCGCCGAGGTCGCGCACCGCGTCGGTAACGTCTTCCGGGCCGAGTTCAAGCGCGCCGGCTACGACGCCCGCACCGCGCCCCTCTACGCGCAGGCGCTCATCGGCATGGTCACGTTCGTTGGCCAGTGGTGCATCGACAACCCGAAGATGTCGCCAGAGGAGGCCGCGTCGCACGTGGCCGCGCTGGCCTGGATGGGGCTCCGCCACCTGCCCGAACAGCCCGACCGGCTCGGCAAGTGACCGGCACCCCCGCCTCCCCGGTCGACCGCGTCGCGGTGCGGCTCACCAAGGACGCGCTGCGCCAGGTCCGCGGCGGCCACCCGTGGGTGTTCGACGCATCGGTCGCGTCGGTGAAGCCCGAGGGCCAGGTCGGCGACCTGGCCGTGGTGTTCGACGACGACCGGAAGTTCGCGGCCATCGGCCTGTGGGACCCCGGCTCGCCGATCCGGGTCCGCATCCTGCACACCGGCCGGCCGCGCACCGTCGACGGCACGTTCTGGCGCGAGCAGCTGACCGCGGCGCTCGAGCGGCGCCGCACGCTGCTCGACCAGGGCGACACCGATGCCTACCGCTGGGTGGCCGGCGAGAACGACGGACTCCCCGGTCTGGTGGTCGACCGCTACGCCGACGTGGCGGTCGTGAAGCTCTACTCCGCCGCCTGGATGCCGCACCTCGACGACGTGGTCGCCGCGATGGTCGACGTCGCATCAGTGCAGACCATCCCGGTGTCCAGGGCCGTGCTGCGGATGGCCCGCACCACCGCCACCGCCCCGCGCCGGCCGGGCACCGAGCACCTGGCCGACGGCGACGCGCTCGTGGGCGGGCTCCCGACCGAGCCGGTGCAGTTCGTGGAGAACGG
>CAJANQ010000325.1 GCA_903941145.1 uncultured Actinomycetes bacterium | reverse complement strand
CCGCAGTAGCCGTTGGGCACCTTGGACAGGTACTGCTGGTGGTAGTCCTCGGCGTAGAAGAACTCGCCGGCCGGGGCGATCTCGGTCGTGACCGGCCCGAACCCGGCGGCAGCCAGGTGCTCGGCGAACATCGCGGCGGACGACTCGGCGGCCTCCTGCTGGGCAGCGTCGGCCCAGTAGATGCCGGACCGGTACTGGGTGCCGACGTCGTTGCCCTGCCGCATGCCCTGCGTGGGGTCGTGGGACTCCCAGAACACCTTGAGCAGCTGCTCGTAGGTCACCGCGGTGGGGTCGAACACGACGAGCACGGCCTCGGTGTGGCCGGTCTGGCCCGAGCAGACCTCGTTGTAGGTGGGGTTGGGCGTGTAGCCAGCCACGTAGCCCACGGCGGTGGTGAGCACCCCGGGGTCTGCCAGAACTTGCGCTCGGCGCCCCAGAAGCAGCCCAGGGCGAACACGGCAGTCTGAGCGCCCTCGGGCCACGGCGGCAGCAGGGAGGTGCCGTTGACGTGGTGGGGCTCGGTGGGGAGCATCGGCTCGGCCCGGCCGGCCAGGGCGTGCTCGGGGTCGACCATCTCGGCCTTCTTGCGGAACAACATGGCCGTGAGCCTACGGACCTTGCTGAGAACAGGCCGGTCGGCCCTGTCCAAATCTCTGTGTTTCCCGGCATGCTGGTCCGGTGATCGGAGCCGACCAGGTGGCCAAGGTGCGCGAGCTGCTCCGCCGGAAGGACTCGTCCGTCCGGCGTGAGGCGCTCGACGTCCTCGACTCGTGGAACGGCCGCGCCCTGGCTCCTGCCGCTGTCGAGGCAGCGCTCGACGCTGCCACCGTCGCCTACCCGGAGATCCCCGGCGTGGTCGCCCACCCCGACGAGCTGTGGGTCCGGCTGCTGTGGATGCACCCGTCGAACGTGCCGGCCAAGGACGTCCTGCGGGTCTACGGCCTGGCGGGCGACCGTGTCCGCCGTGCACTGCTGCACCTGCTTGCGCTCCGGGCCGACGACGAGGCCCTCGAGGCGCTGGTCGAGCTGCTCGGCGACGAGCGCCGGGCCACCCAGCTGCCCACCCCGAGCTACGTGACGCTGTCGCCGGTGCTCGAGCACCCCGACTCGCTCCGGCTGGTGCCGGCGCTGGTGCAGCTGTCGACCCGGCCCGGGTGGTCCTGGGAGGCGGCGGGTGCGCTGCGCCAGATGGAGATGGACGGTCGTCTGGGACACTCCCAGCGCCGGGCCGTGGTCGAGGGCGTCGTGCCGGTGGTGCGGACCCTGGTCGACGCGTGCGACCGGGCCAGCGCCATCTCCGGCGACCGGGTCGACGTGGCCCGAACCGACCGTGAGCGCCTGCGGGTGCTGGCCGCGCTGCTCGCCGTGATGCCGGGCGAGGAGTCGTCGCTGGCGCTGTACCGGATGCTGTCGTCGGCCGACCCCAAGGTCGCGGCCCATGCCGCCGTAGCGCTGGTCGCCCGCTCAGAGCCGGTCGCCCCGGAGCGCCTCGAGCTCGTGGCCCGTGACGCCGTCGCCCGCGTCGACCTCTACGAAGGGTTCATGGCCGAGGGCGTGCTCACCGACGTGCCCGAGCTGTTCGACGACAAGGTGTCGATGGCCGAGGCCGAGCTGGTGCGCTGGCTGTCGGCCCCAACCGAGCTGGGCCGCCACCCCGACGAGATCGAGTACGTCGGCCCCTACACGGTGGTGGCCGACGACGGCCCCGAGCTGCTGCACCTCTTCCGGTTCCGGATGCGGTCGCCGCACTGGTCGAGCACGCGGGGCTGGCTGATCGGTGCCGCGGGCCGGTGGGCCCACTCGGTCTACCTGGCCGAGGACGACTGCCCGATCGACGCCCACGTCGCCCAGCTGCTCGACAGCATGGCGACGTGGGACATCGACTGAGTTCGCCCTTCAGGGTGCTTCCGCGGAAGCACCTTTCCTGACGGTCGGCTACTTCGCGACCAGTCCGCGGCCGGTGACGAGCGGCAGGTCGTCGACCCACAGCAGGCCCGGCTCGGCCTCGACCACGGCCGGGATGGCGTTCACGATCCGGGCTGCGGTGCCGATGAGCCCGGCGGTGTTGTGGTCACCGTCGCTGCCCATCATCTGCAGGTCGAGCGTGTAGTTGGGCTCGCCGCTCACGATCACCCGGTAGCCCGAGTGTCCGACTGGCTGGGGCCAGTCGGGGGCCAGGTCGTCGTGCAGCCGGGTCACGTGCTCGAGCGTCACGCGGGCGACGCCGTCGACCAGGCCGCGCAGCTCGAAGTGGATGGCACCGGTCGTGCCCTCCTCGACCACGCCGAAGCCCAGGTCGAGCGTCTCGGTGGCCGGCAGCTTCTCGTGCCACTCCTCGAGCTCCATGGCGTCGACGTCGATGCCGAGGCCCGCGGCGACGGCCTTGACGGTCCCTCCCCACGCAAACGACAGCACGCCGGGCGTGAGCAGCAGGGGAGTGTGGTCGAGCGGCTTGGAGAAGCCCATGGTCTCGAACAGCACCTCGGGCTGCGCGTAGGTGTCGTAGTTGACGATCTCCATCATGCGGACGTGGTCCACCCGCTCGCAGTTCCCGGTGAGTACCAGCGGGAGCAGGTCGTTGGCCCAGCCCGGGTCGATGCCCGAGGTGAACAACGAGGCCTGTCCCTCCTCGGCACCGTCGTCGAGGGGCTGGCGCATGACCGGGTCGACGTGCAGCGGGTAGACGAGCGGCACGATCGACGACGACACGACGTTGATACCCGCGGCCAGCAGCTTGGCGATGTCCAGGATGGCCTCGGTGGGCCGCAGGTCGGCCGTCGCCGTGTAGCAGACGGCGTCGGGCTCCAGGGCGAGGATCTCGTCCACGCTGTTGGTGGCGATCACGCCGAGCGGCTCGCAACCGACGATGTCGCCGGCGTCGCGGCCGGCCTTGTCGGCCGAGTGGACCCAGAGCCCGACCAGCTCGAGGTCAGGGTGGCGGGCGATGAGGCGCGTGGCGTGTCGGCCGACGTTGCCGGTCGACCACTGAACGACCCGGTACTTGCTGCCGTCGGGCTTGG
>CAJANQ010000324.1 GCA_903941145.1 uncultured Actinomycetes bacterium | reverse complement strand
CCGAGCTGGGCGAGGAGGCTCGCGCCAACGGATGGCCGACCGAGGTGTCGTCCGCACTGGTGGGCTCCTGCACCAACTCGTCCTACGAGGACATCGGCCGCGCCGCCTCGGTGCTGCGCCACGCCGCCGAGCACGGCCTCAAGGTCAAGACCCCGCTGCTCATCACGCCGGGTTCCGAGCAGGTCCGCGCCACCATCGAGCGCGACGGCCTGCTCGAGGTGTTCGAGGCTGCCGGCGCCACGGTGCTCGCCAACGCGTGCGGCCCCTGCATCGGCCAGTGGTCCCGCTCCGACGTGGAGGAGGGCACGCCCAACTCCATCGTCACGTCGTACAACCGGAACTTCCCCAAGCGGAACGACGGCCTGGCGTCCACCTACGCGTTCGTGACCTCGCCCGAGACCGTGGTCGCCCTGGCGCTCGCCGGCACCCTGGACTTCGACCCGCTCGTCGACGTGCTCGTCAACGACGCCGGCGACGAGGTCGTCCTGCAGGTCCCGGTCGGCGACGAGCTGCCCGCAGCGGGGTTCACGCCCGGCGAGCCGGGCTACATCGCCCCGCCGGCCGACCGCTCCGGCGTCTCGGTGGCGGTCTCCCCCACCTCGGACCGGTTGCAGCTGCTCGAGCCGTTCGCGGCCTGGGACGGCAACGACTTCACCGACCTGCCGGTCCTGCTGAAGGCCACCGGCAAGTGCACGACCGACCACATCTCGATGGCCGGCCCGTGGCTCAAGTACCGCGGCCACCTGGAGAACATCTCGGGCAACCTGTTCCTGGGCGCCACCAACGCGTTCACCGGCGCCACCGGCGAGGGCAAGGACCAGCTGGACGGCACGACCAAGTCGTACCCGGAGATCGCCCGCCACTACCACGAGGCCGGCCAGGCCTGGGTGGCCGTCGGCGACGAGAACTGGGGAGAGGGTTCGTCACGCGAGCACGCCGCCATGGAGCCACGGTTCCGCGGGTGCAAGGCGATCATCGTGCGCTCGTTCGCCCGCATCCACGAGGCCAACCTGAAGAAGCAGGGCGTCCTGCCGCTGACCTTCGCCGACCCGGCCTCCTACGACCTCGTGGGCGAGGACGACCGGATCAGCATCGTCGGCCTGGCCGGCCTGGCCCCCGGTCGCAACGTCACCGTCGTGGTCACGCACCCCGACGGCTCGACCGACGAGTTCGAGGGCGTCCACACGATGAGCGAGGAGCACATCCAGTGGTTCAAGGCCGGCTCGGCGCTCAACATCATCCGGGCCCGCACGGCCTGACCCGGCCCAAACTGCGTCAGTCGGTGCCGGGGCGGCGGTCCGCCTCGTGCTCCGCGGCCTCGTCGGTGTCCGACGGGACCTTGCCGCCCGGATAGGTCCGGGCCAGCTCCTCGGGAGTCGGTTCGTGCGGCTGGCGCGCCTCGGCCGGCAGCAGCGCCGTGATCGCCGACATGATCAGCGCCGTGTCGGCGTCGAGGTCGCCGGTGAGCCCTTCGACGGGGTCGCCGACCACGATGCTCACGGTCGGCGGGCTGAGCACGTTCAGGACGTTCGGGAACTTCTCGCTGCGCGGCCACACCTTCTCGGTGCCCCAGATGCCGATCGGGATGACCGGGGCGCCCGACGCGGCGGCCAGCTTGGCGGCCCCCCAGCGGCCCTTGAGCTCCGGGTCGAAGAACGCCGGGCCGCGCGGGATGGTGCCCTGCGGCATGAGCGCGACCAGCTCGCCGGCCCCCAGCGCGAGCTCCGCACGCTGCAGCGGTGCGTCGGACCCCGTGCCCCGGTCGACGGGGATGCCGCCGAGCGCCTTGACGACGTCGCCGACCACCGGAGCGTCGAACACCTCGCGCTTGCCCAGGAACCTGACCGGACGGCCACGCTTGGCCAACAGGTAGCCGATCGCCAGCGGGTCGAAGTACGACCGGTGGTTGCCGACCAGCACGGCAGCTCCGTTGCGGGGCAGCTTGTCGACGCCAGCGGTGCGGAACCGCACCCACGGCAGGAACTGGGGACGGGCCAGCTGGAAGAGCACCTGCTGCGGCTCGACGCCCACCAGCTTGGGGATGCCGTCGGGCACGTCGAGGTGGAGCACCGGCCAGCGACGCACGGTCGCGAGGGCGAGCATGCGCGGGTCCGGGTTCACGGCCCGGGGGTGGCCGACCATCGAGAGCAGCGGCGCGTCGTAGTAGCTGTCGGAGTAGGCGTAGCTCTGGTCCAGGTCGATGCCGTTGGCGCCGGCCCACTCGGCCACGGCCTTGGCCTTGCCCTTGCCCCAGACGAACTCGCCGTCGATCGAGCCGTCGAACCGCCCGTCCTTCTCGCCGTACTTGGTGGCGATGACCTGGTCGAACCCGAGCGCCTTGGCCAGCGGAGCCACCAGGGTCACCGGGGTCGTGGTGGCGAGGACCAGCGGCCGGCCGGCCTCACGGTGCTCGTCAAAGAGGTGGTGCGCGTAGGGCAGCACCGCACGCCGCAGCGGCTCGGCGGCCATGTCGGCGGCCTGCTGGACGAGCTCGACGGACCACCCGCTCGCGGCCTTGGCGCCCTGCTTAGTGATGAGCATCGAGGGGTAGGTCTCGCCGAACAGGTCGAACATCCGGAAGGCCACGGACTCAAGACCCTTCGAGCGGTCGGAGAGCAGTCCGACACGGCGAAGCGCCTCGCCGATGATGGGTCCGCTGCCTCCGGCGAGCAGGGTTCGGTCCAGGTCGAAGAAGGCGGCGCCTCGGGGTTGGGGCATCCCCGCAACCTAGTGCCCGACCCGGCTTGGCGGCAGTGCTGACCTCGGCCGACCGGAGGCCGATGCCCTAGAAACCGGGGAATCTTGCCCGAAAATCGGCTGAAGGACTGGTGTGGGGGGGACACCAGTCCTTCAGCATTCGGCACTCTGGGACGGGGGGACGAACCCAGGGCCGGTGGCTCGAGGGGGACGGGGGGACATCCACAACCTCGGCGTATTTGATAAGCAGAACGATAGCCTCCAGCAAGCAATCAGCCAAGCATATTGCGCAGATAGTTGGTATCGTTTCCGCCGATGGATCGGAAGCAGCTCCGCACCCTGGTCGCCGTGGCCGAACACAAGTCGTTCTCCGCCGCCGCCCGTGCGCTCAACACGGTGCAGTCGAACGTGTCGGCCCACGTCGCCCGCCTCGAGAAGGAGCTCGGCGTCACGCTCATCGACCGGGCCACCAACGAGCCCACCACCGAGGGCCGCGCCGTGCTCGAGCGGGCCCGCCGCATCGAGGCAGAGTTCGAGGCGCTCGACTCCGACGTCGCGTCGCTCCGGGACACCGTGTCGGGCACCGTCCATCTGGGGTCGATCGGCACGACCGCCCGATGGCTCGCTCCCCTGCTCCTCGACCGTCTGGCCGACGAGTACCCCGACGTCAGCGTCGTCATGCTCGACGCGCCGACCTCGTCGCTCGTGCCGAACCTGCTCGACGGCCGCATCGACATCGCCCTCCTCAACCTGCCGGTCGAGGACCCCGAGCTGGGGGTCACGCCGCTGTTCGACGAGGAGCGCGTCCTGGTCGTCCCGAGCGGCCATGCACTCAGCGGCCGCGAGTCGGTGACCCTCGCCGAGATCGCCGAGCACGACCTGCTGCTCGAGGCCCGTGGCACCTCGTTCCGCGACGTACTCGACGCCGCCGCCGCCGCGCAGGGCCTGCGACTCAGTGCCAAGGCGGAGTTCGACGGCATGCGGCTGCTCGCGTCGCTCGCCTTCGCCGGGTACGGCGCCGCCATCGTGCCGGCGTCGGCAGCGCCCGCCAGCCTCTCCGGCGACTGGGAGCTCGTGGACATCAGCGACGTCCCCGGACGCAGCGTCGGGCTGGTCCAGCGCCGTCGGGGTCTGCCGTCCGCAGCGCAGCGGGCCGTGATCACGATCCTCCGCGCCGTCGTCGACGACCCGGACAGCACGCCCCGGGGGATCCGGCCGTTCTCGGCCCGGCCCGGCGGAACACGCCGACGCTGACAGCGGTTGGCACTTCTACAGAGCGTCACCGTCCCGTGAAGTTCCCGAGCGCGCCCGTCGAACCGGCGTTCGGGGTCTGTCACAGGCCGTAGGATGACCACCGACGAACACCCCTTGGAGAACTCGTGGCAGACAGCATCACACTGACGGACAACCGCACTGGAGAGTCGGTAGAGATCCCGATCTCCAACGGCGGCGTGGACGCCAAGGCCTGGGCCAAGTTCCTGCCCGGCGTGTGGTTCCACGACCCGTCGTTCGGTGCCACCTCCGCAGCGTCCTCCGCCGTGACCGAGCTCGACGGAGAGAACGGCATCCTGCGCTACCGCGGGTACCCCATCGAGCAGCTGGCCGAGAACTCCAGTTACCTCGAGGTGGCCTACCTGCTCATCCACGGCGATCTGCCGACACCGGAGCAGTTCGAGGCCTGGCGCTACGAGATCACGCACCACACGTTCATCCACGAGAACGTGCGCAAGCGCTTCATGGAGGGCTTCCACCACGACGCCCATCCCATGGGCATCCTGGTCTCGACCATCGCCGCCCTCAGCACCTTCTACCCGGAGGCCAAGGACATCGAGGACCCGGCAGTCCTTCAGAAGCAGGTCATCCGGCTGATCGCCAAGATGCCCACCCTCGCCGCCGGCGCCCACCGCCACTCGGTCGGCATGCCGTTCGTCTACCCGGACAACAGCCT
>CAJANQ010000323.1 GCA_903941145.1 uncultured Actinomycetes bacterium | reverse complement strand
GGTGCCCGACCGGCCTGCGGGCCGCCGGTACCGGTCGGCCACCGTGGACCCGGACGCGTTCGAGGACGAGTCCGTCTCGCAGGTAGCCACGTTCCTCGCCGGCGCCGGACTTCTTGCAGCCGTCGTCTCCTTCGCGTTCGGGGACTCGGTCGACCTCACGACCGTGCTCATGGGCGGCACCCTGCTCGTCGTGGTCATGGCCCGCCAGGCCTGGACCCTCCGGATCAACACCCGCATGACCAGCCAGCTCCGTGCCGACATCGACCAGCTGGCCCAGCAGGCCCAGCGCGACGCGCTCACCGGCCTGCCCAACCGGGTCGGGCTCGACGACCGCATCGTGGCGGCCAGCCGGAAGGCCACCGCTCGCGACCGCACCGCGGCGGTGATGTTCGTCGACCTGGACCACCTCAAGACGGTGAACGACTCGCTCGGCCACGCGGCGGGCGACCAGCTCATCACCACCATGGCCAACCGGCTCACCGCACGGGTCGGCGACCGGGTCACCCGGTTCGGCGGTGACGAGTTCGTGATCGTGCTCGACGACCTGGCCGACGAGGAGGCCCTGGACCACGTCGCCGAGGCGGTCGTCGCCGACGGCACCCGCACCATCGATCTGGGCGGCATCGAGCTCCGGCCGTCGGTCAGCGTCGGCGCCGCCGTCATGGACCCCTCGACCCCGCCGGCCGAGCTCCTGCGCCGCGCCGACATCGCGCTCTACCGGTCCAAGGCGGCCGGCCGGCAGCGCAGCGCCCGGTTCCACCCCCGGATGGACGACACGTCCCGGCGGCGCATCGACCTGGAGCCGGAGCTGCGCAGGGCCCTCGACCACGACGAGTTCGTCGTCTACTACCAGCCCGTCGTCTCGCTCGAGGACCGCCGGCTGCTGGGGGCAGAGTCGCTGCTCCGGTGGCACCACCCGACCCGGGGTCTGGTGCTGCCCGGCGAGTTCCTGGCCGAGGCCGACCTGAGCGGCCTGATGGGCGCCATCGGTGAGCGCACGATCATGAAGGCGTGTACGGCGTTCGCCGACGCCAACGCACGGCCCGGACAGCACCCGGTGGCCGTGGCGGTGAACCTGTCGGCGAGCGAGCTCGAGGACCGGCACGCCGTCGCTCGTGTGGGGCTCGCCCTCGACAAGACCGGCCTCGACCCATCCCTGCTCTCGGTCGAGATCACCGAGGACGTGATCATCAACCGCATGGTCCGACGGACCATCGACGACCTGGTGGACCTGGGGGTGACGCTGTCGATCGACGACTTCGGCACCGGCAACTCGTCGTTGCGGCAGCTGGGCTCCTACCCCGCCACCGCCCTCAAGATCGACAAGGCCTACGTCGACACCATCGACGTGTCCGACGACGGCGTGAAGGTCGTCCGTGCGCTCATCGGCCTGGCCGAGCGGTTCGGGCTGTTCACCATCGCCGAGGGCGTGGAGCGCCAGAGCCAGGTGGACCGGCTGCTGGAGCTCGGCTGCTACGCCGGACAGGGCTGGGTGTTCGACCGGGCGCTGCCGTACGACGACTTTGCCAGCCGCTGGCTGGACCCGGTCGGGTAGTGCCGGTTCAGGAACCGGAGAGCCGGGCCAGGACCGCGTCGGCCTGGGACACGATGGACTCGACGACCTGCGCCACGGTCGGGATCTCGTCGATCACGCCCGTGACCTGACCGGTCGGAAGGATGCCCACCTCGGCGTCGCCGTCGACGACCGACGCCTTGGTCATCATCGGGGCGTTGGCGGCGAGCGCCATCTGGGCCCAGGTCAGGTCCTGGTCCTTCTTCATCTCGAGGCCGGTCGTGACCAGGTCGCCGAGCGACACGCCGGTCTGGGCCCGGAACCGGAGTGCGTTCGCGGCGGCCTTGGGGAACCGGACAAGTGCGGACGACTTCTCGAGCGAGTCGATCATCGGCGTGCGGATCACCCGCTGCGGCGCGCCGTCGATGGCGCTCGTGACGACCGTGCCGGTGAGCGGCGTCTGCAGGTACATCGCCTTGATGTGGTCCGGGACGTGGCTCTCCTGGGTGAGCAGGAAGCGCGTGCCCATGGCGACGCCGTCGGCGCCGAGCGCCAGCGCGGCGACCAGGCCCTTGCCGTCGTGGAACCCACCGGCCCCGAGCACGACCATGCCCGAGCCCTCCATGGCCGCGGCCACGTCGGGCAGCAGCAGGGACGTGGGCACCGAGCCGGTGTGGCCACCGCCCTCCCCGCCCTGGGCGATGACGGCCTTGACGCCCATCGACGCGACCTTCTCGGCGTGACGCCGCGCCCCGACCGTCACGATCGTGACCACGCCGGCGTCGTTGAGCTTGGCGACCTGCTCGGGCCGGGGTGCGGCGGCAAAGCTGACCACCGGAACGCCCTCGGCGATCACCAGGTCGAGCCGCTCGGCAGCGTCGGGCTGGTTGGGCAGCAGGTTGACGCCGAACGGCTTGTCGGTGCGCTCCTTCACCTTGGCGACGGCGACCTTGAGCTCGTCGAGCGTCATGGTGGCCGAAGCCAGGATGCCCAGGCCGCCGGCCGACGACGTGGCCGCCGTCAGACGGGCTCCCGAGACCCAGCCCATGCCGGTCTGGACGAGCGGGAACTCGACCCCGAACAGCTCGCAGGCAGGGGTGCGCAGGGCCGGGTGGTGGGCGGTCACGGCTCCGGGACCTCCTGGTGGCGGAGGCCCTTGGGGTCCAGACGGTCGATCTCGGCGGCCTGCTCGGCGGACGGCTCCGGGGTGGTCGGCACGTCGTCGGGGACGACGACCTCGCAGCCCGTGGCTTCGACGACCTGCTCGACGGTCACGCCCGGGTGGACCGAGCGCAGGCGCATGGTGGGGACGCCGTCGACGTCGGTCGCCTCGAAGTCGAAGACCGCCAGGTTGGACACCACGCGACGCACCTCGTGGAAGCGCGATGCCACCGGACCGAGTGCGGCAGCACGGTCGTAGCCCACGCCGCACACGACGTCGACAGACTCGACGAACACGCGCGGCGAGTGGTTCGGCACCCAGTAGCTGGTGGTGTGGTTGATCGTGTTGCCCGGCGCACCGCGGAAGCCCAGCAGCTGGCGGGTCGGCTGGTGCCAGTCGCCGATGGCGGCGATGTTCTGGTTGCCGTAGCGGTCCACCTGGGTGGCGCCCATCATCACGTGACGACGGCCCTGCCAGAGCAGCGAGAACATCTCTCGGTACGGGTTCCAGTGGGCAACGGTGCGGCTGGCCAGACGGTCGGCCTCGGACATCCCCACCGGCGGCACGTTGTCGAGGAGCGTGTAGAAGCCGTCGGTCAGGGCCAGGCCCGGCTCGAAGCTGGCAGCAGCCAGGCGGCCGCCGATGAGCGGCAGGTTGCCGATCGGGTTGCAGAGCCGTTCGCCGTCGCCGCGGAACGCCTCGGCGATGGCCACCGCGCAGATGTCGGCGCGTGTCACCTCTGTTGGGC
>CAJANQ010000322.1 GCA_903941145.1 uncultured Actinomycetes bacterium | reverse complement strand
CTCACCCAACGAGGAACCAAGGGCGGCCTCGACGGCGCGGCGGGACTGTTCGAGCACCGGCACCAGGTCCAGGAGGTCGTCGTCGGACAGGGCCGACACGTCGAGCGACAGCACCGACCCACGGAACGCCACCGCCGCCCCGGCCACACCATCCCCCACGCCATGGACCGCACTGGCCAACTGCGCTACTTCGGCCACACCCGTATCGAACATGTGTTCCATATTGCAGATGGGGTGCGACACGCTCCCGCTACGGGGAACTGACCTCCTCGAGCATGCGCAGAAACAGCGGGAGCGGCAGGCCGAGGACACCGGTCGGGTCCTCCCCCGCCACGCCGTCGAGGAGGCGGTCCTCAGGAGCCATCCGCTCCTGGTCCTCGAGCCGGTAGGAGCCGGCGGACTCGTACGGCTCGAACCGCCGTACGTAGGCCTCGGCCGCCGCACGTTCGTAGGTGCGCATGGTCACCGTCTGTACGTCGGTGCCGATCGCCTCCCGTCCGGTCAGGGTGTCGAGCAGCACCAGCCCGTTCACGAGCAGGTGGGTCGTTCCCGACATGGTCAGGAGCTGCCCGACCGCACCGTCGAAGGTCGGCTGCTGCACCAGCATCGTCACCTGGTCGCCGTCTCCGAGCACTCCGACCTGGTCGGCAGCCAGGACGAGGGAGTCCGGGTGGCGCCCAGCGACAGTCTCCAGCTTCAGCCGGGCGAGGTGCACGGCCAGGGCGCCCGGACCGTGGGACAGCAGGAGCTCGTCGTGGGCTCGCTCGTCGACGTCGGGTCGGTCCACCACGAACTCGATACCCGCCGCGCGCAGCACGGAGGCCCGGGCCGACGAACCGGAGGCGAGCACAAGGGGGCGCACCGACACAGTCTGTCCCACCGCTACGTTGAGCCCGTGACCGACCTGATCGAACTGGCCGAGCCCGGCAGATGCGCCGTCGTGACGATGGAGCTCGAGCGTGGTGTGGTTGGCGACCTGGCCACCATGCCCCAGCTCGCCCAGGCGGCCGCCGCCCGGGGAACACTTCACGCCGCTGGGCGGCTGGTCGGCGCCGCGCGCTCCGCGGGCGTCCCGGTGGTGCACTGCATCGCCGAGTGGACGAGCGACCGGCAGGGCACGCCGCTCAACACACCGCTGTTCCGGGCCCTGGCGAAGAACCCTGCCCAGATCCTGGCTGGGACACCGGCCGTCGAGCTGGTCCCCGAGCTCGGCGACACGAGCAACGACCTTCGGAGTGTCCGGCGGCACGGCCTCACTCCGTTCCCCGGCACCGACCTTGACGCCATCCTTCGCCAGGCCGGCGTCGACGTCGTGGTGGCCTGTGGCGTGTCGCTCAACGCCGGAGTCCTCGGCCTCTGCCTCGGGGCGGTCGACCTGGGCTACGAGGTGGTCCTGCCGACCGACGCAACGGTCGGCCTTCCCGAGGACTATGGCGACGCAGTTCTCCGCAACACACTCTCGGCCGTCGCCGCGCTCACCAAGGTCGACGAACTCACCGCCCTCTGGGCCTGAGCGTCGGCGAACCCGCTCAGCCGGCGCGGCCCAGTCCGAGCGCCCCGGCGACCCGGGCGGCCCGGTCCAGCACCGCTGACCTTGAGCCGCCGGGCACCTCGAGCGTGATCCAGCCGACTCCGAGCTCGACGAGCTGTGCCACCTCGTCGACGAGTGCGTCGAGCGGGCCGTCAGGGTCGGACAGCAGCCCGGCGAGGGAGAACGGCGTGAAGCACACTGTCGGCAGCTCGTCCCGGCCGGCCTCGTCGCACAGCGTCCGCAGCTCAGCCAGCCGCTGCCCGAGCGTTCCCACCGAGTCGATCGACGCCGTTCGCGTCGCCGTGGCGAGAGCGGGGGGCGCGGCGAACGGCGACCATCCGTCCCCCAGGGTGACGGCACGGCGCATGGCGGCCCGGCTGTTGCCACCCACCCAGACCGGGGGCCCCGGCCGTCCCGCAGGGCGCGGGAGTGCCACCACCGACCGGGCGGACCAGCCGTCGCCCTCCTCGGCGACGACTTCGCCCGACCAGATTCGCGGCAGCAGCCCGAGCGTCTGGTCGAGCCGGGCGGCACGGTCGTCGAACGATGCGCCGACGGCGGCGAACTCGGGCCGGAGGTAGCCGGCCGCCACACCCGCTACGAGTCGTCCGCCGCTCACTGCGTCCAGGCTGGCCAGCGACTTCGCAGCGACGAACGGGTTCCGGTAGCCGAGCACGTAGACGTGGGTGTGCAGCAGGAGGTGGCGGGTGGAGGACGCAGCGACCGAGAGTGCCACCATCGGGTCGAGCGAGTGGTGCCCGCCACCGGCGAGCCAGCGCTCGTCGGGTGCGGGGTGGTCGGTCACGTAGCAGGCGTCGAACCCGAGCCGCTCGTACGCCGCAGCCAGGTCGGCGATCCCGTCCACGGAGACGAACTCCGCGCCTGCGGCGACCCGGTCGGTGGGCAGCGCGAGCGAGACACGGAGCGGCCGTCCAGTCGTCGCAGAGATCCAGGCCCGGGCCCCGTCCAGCACCTCGGTCAGGGACTCGTGTCCGCCGTCGTCGGTGCGCAGCTCGACGTGCAGACCCTCGGCCATGAGAACGTCGGCCACCCCCTCAGAGAGGAAGTCGGGTACGACGTCGTCGTTGCGGCCCGCCGACACCAGCACCGGCCGCCCGGCGGCCACCACGGCAGCGCCTGCCGGGGACTCAAGCTCCGCGTGCTCGGGGAGGAACCCACGCAGCACCACCGCTGCATCGACGTCGAGGCCGTGGCGGAGCGCGACCGCCACCACCGCGGCACCCTGGGAGAACCCGGCGACGACGACCCGGGAGCCACCGCCCTTGAGCCGGGCCACGGTGTCCTCGAGGCGGTCGACCGACCGCTGAAGGTCGCCGGCGTCGGCCCCACGGGGGCCACTCTCGAACCACGACCGGACACCGTCCGGGTTCCGAGGTGCGCCGGGGGCGACGACCTCCCAGCCGGGAGGGGCAAGACGGCGGCCCCACGCACGCGCGTCGGCCGGCTCGCCGCCGTGACCGTGCAGTGCCACCAGGACGCCGCTGCCGCGGTCGAAGTTGCGCACGGGGACACTCTGCCACCGCCGGTAACGTGGCCGCATGGTCCGCCACGTGGTCACCCTCACCCTCGAACCGGGGGCGACCCCCGAGCAGGTGCAGTCGCTCATTGTCGAGATCGGCGCGCTCCCCCACCTGGTGCCCGGCATCAAGGGCTACTCGGTGGGCAGCGACCTGGGGATCGACGACGGCAACGCGACCGTCGCCATCGTGGCTGACTTCGAGGACCAGCTGGCCTACGAGGTGTACCGGGACCACCCGGAGCACCGCCGGGTCATCGTCGAGCACGTCCGCCCGCTGCTCGCGGCCCGCGCCGCGGTCCAGCACACGCTCCCCGGGGGCCGGTAGGTGCAGCTCGGCGAGATCGTCGACCTCGACCGCTACCCGGTGCACGACCCGGCGGCCCGGTCAGCGCTGACTCGCGACCTGGCGCAGCAGCTCGACACGCACTCGGTCGCGGTCCTTCCCGGGTTCGTCCGGCCGCCGGCGCTGGCCGAGATGGCGGCCGGCTGCGACGCCCTCCTGCCCCTGGCCCACCGGTCGGAGTCCGTGGCGTCGCCCTACCTGTCCCGGCCGGACGCCTCGCTTCCACCGGCACACCCAAGGGCACGGTCCCAGCACAGCGAGGTCGAGACCGTCGCCTACGACCGGGTACCCCACGACGCCCCGGTCCGATCGCTG
>CAJANQ010000321.1 GCA_903941145.1 uncultured Actinomycetes bacterium | reverse complement strand
TTATAAAGGTTGTGATTGATCGAGTCTTAGAAAAGGAAACTTGGAACAAATACACCGACCTTTATAAGTTGCATGAAAATATTCTGCATATCATCTAATCATACTTTAAAAAGACGATCTGGAAGGACTTTATTGCTTCTAGCCATTTTGGTCTTATTGGTGCATTTGGTATTGATAAAAACATTACGGCAATCTATAAATTTGCCAACTGAATATACTGCCCCCTTACCTTTTAAGCTGGAAGTTAGCCTGCTTGGAAAAGAAGGCCAAAATACAAACAAAGTGTCTCCACCTGTTAAAATTCAACCTAAAACTGAGCCAAAAAAAGAGCCAAAGAAAACACCTGTTGTAAAAGATCAGTTGTCAAGCTTGGGGGAAATTGAGCAACAGATAAAATCTCAAGTTTCTCTGGCGCCGCTCGCGTTGCGGCACTCGCGACCCATCGCTACGTTGCCACCGTGGCGTGTAACCGACAGAGTGCCGGGGGTCCTCCCTCGTGCGGCTGAGCGACGTCCGCGCCCGCCGCGCATCGGGACGGGTGCGCCTGTCCTGCCGGGCCACGACCGACGTCTCCGACGACGAGTGGTGGTTCGAGGTCGAGGACGACGGTCACCCGCAGCCGGTCGAGTGGTGCGCCCCGTTCCTCCCCGCCGCCGCGCTGGTCGCCGCAGCGCGGGGCGAGGACCTCGACGTCGAGGCTGCGCTGGATCCGGTCCAGGTCGAGGGGCTCGGGCGGGCGTCCGAGCGGTACCAGACCTGGTGGGGGTGGCGCGTCCCAGACATTCGGCAGGTCGGGACCGTGCATGCCGGCACGGCCGCCCCGGTGCCACGGTCGGGCCGTGTGCTGCTCTACTCGCGTGGCGTGGACTCGGGTGCGGAGCTGGCGGCGTCGCTCCTCGGTGATTCGCCGGCGGTCGACCAGTTGGTCCTGGTGGTCGGGACCGACCGGTTCACGGGACCCGACGAAGCGCGTCGGCACCGCACGCGGACCGCGGCGGTCGCCACGGCGGTCGACCGTCCCCTGCGCGTCGTGACGACGAACCTGCGCGAGTGCGTCGAGGCGGTGGTCGGCTGGGAGGACTCGCACGGGGTCGTCATGGTGGGTGCCGGACTCGTGGCGGGCGGCCCACCCTCGAGCCTGGTGGTCGCCCAGCCCATTGCGGCGGAGTTCGAGGCGGTGCGGGACCGTCCCCACGGGCTCCGGCACGACCTCGTGCCGTGCTGGTCCACGTCCACGACCTCGGTCGAGGGAGGGGACCCCTCCCTGGACCGGCTGGGCAAGACGGAGGTCGTCCTGCAGGTGCCGGCGGTGGCCGACGCCGTCCACGTCTGCTGGGAGGGCGGCACCGCCGACAACTGCGGTCAGTGCGAGAAATGTCTGCGTACCGCCACCGTGCTCGCGCTGCTCGACCGCCAGGACCTGGTCGACCGGCTGTTCGTGCAGCCGCTGAGTGCCCACCTGGTGCGCCGGCTAGGTCGGCCCGACACCTCCCGGCCCGGAGTGCTCGAGGAGGTGCTGATCCGTGTGCGGGATGCGGTCGCCGAGTCGTCCGACCCGCTGCGGCGCGAGCTCTTCGACGCGTGGGGAGAGACGACCAGCCGGTCGGGCAACGGCGACCAGGCCGGACTGGCCGGGCTCGACGTGTCCTCGCGCCTACGGGCGGGCGGCCGCTGGCCCGATGGACCTCCGGCTGCTGACCTGCCGCCGCTGGGCTGGGGGTCGGGCGCCGTGCCGCACCACCTGACCCTCGCCGAGCGCGAGGCCGTGCCGGCACTGTCCGACGACGACACGGCCCGGCCCGTGCCGTGGTGCCAGGTCGACCGGCTCGGCGGGTTCGCCGTGCGCGTGGCGGCCGGACTCTCTGCGTCGTTCCCGGGCGGATCCGTGCTGGTCGTCGCCCAGGACCACCCGACGGCACCACCGTGGGCGGTCCGACGGCTGCTCGCCCGGTCTCGGGTCCGGTGCTGGGCCTCGGAGCAGGTCCATCTCGAGGCGGTGCCGCTGCTCGAGTCGGTGCTGTCGGGCTGCGTCCCGGTGCAGGTGGTGCCCGACGCGGCACGCGTGCGGGCCGGCCTGCCCGTCTGGGCCCACGACCTGGTGCGGGAGCTCGACGACGTGGTCCCGCTGGTCACAGACCCTGTGGTCCGTCGCCGCACGTGGGACGCTGCCGTTGCGTTGGCTGTCCAGGGGTCCTGCGAGCGCGACGCCCGGCTGCTGCGCGTGGGGGAGCGGGCGTGGTAGGCGCAGGGCGGCGTCTCGGGGGCTGGTTCCGCCGTTGGCGGGGCGTGCCCGCCCGGGCCGAGCGGCTCGACGCCCTGCTGCACCACGTTGCCCGCAAGGTGGACGCCCTGCCACCCAGGGTGGGGCCCCATGACCTCGAACGCGTCGGCCGGTCGCTGGAGTCCGGGCTTGACGAGCTGCGCAGTCGACACGACGACCTGGCCGGCCGGCTCGCGCAGCAGTCCCAGGTGCACGACCTCGAGGAGCTGGCCCGCCGGTCCCGGCACGACCAGCGCGTCCTCTACGAGGCGACGCTCGCCCCGGCGCGTGACGCCGAGGTGGCGGCGCTGGTCGCCGCCCACCGGTTCGAGGGGGTGCGTCGCCCAGGTCTGAGCGTGCTCACCATCACGTGGAACCACGCCGGCTGGCTCCCTGACGCGCTGCGGTCGGCCGCCGAGGTGCTCGACTCGCTCGGCGGGCGTGCCGGGGTCCACCTGGTGCTCGACGACGGCTCCTCCGACGAGACCGGGACCGTCCTCGAGGCGGTGGCGGACGACCCCCGCGTCCTGGTCGTGCGGTCGCCCCGGAACCTGAACCTGGCCCGGGCCCGCAACGTCCTGCTGGCTGCCTGCCCGACCGAGCACGCCGTGGTGCTCGACGCCGACAACGTCCTGCTGCCCGCCGGTGTGATTGACGTCCTCGACGTGGCCGAGCAGCTGCGGCCGACCATCGCGTGGGGCCAAGTGGCAGCGACCGACGACCTCGGCACCCACTGGGACGCCTTCGGCTACGCGCCGGCGTGGGAGACGCTCGTGAACGGGCTCTGCTTCGACTCGATGGCGGTCGTCGACGTCGCTGCGGTGGAGCTGCTCGGTGGCTACTCGACCGACCCGCAGCTCGGCGGGGTCGTGGACGACCTCGAGCTGCTGCTCCGGACCCTCCGCCGGGGCCAGCTCGTCGCCTACGTGCCGACGGTCGTCGGGCGCTACCGGCTGGCGCCGCTGCGGCACAGTGCGCTGGCCGCGGACCACCGCAGCTCGCTGGACCGGGTGCAGCGGCTCTACCTCTACGACGACCCGGACCCTGACGAGGCGGCCGTGGTGGCGGCGAGCCCCTCCGCCGGGGTGCTGTGGGCGTGGCCCGCAGCCCGGCGTCTGCTCGGCGACCGTGCGGCGACGGAGTGGGCGGACGACGGGGCGCCGGTGGCGGCGGTGCCGTCGGGGCGGCCGCGGGTGCTGGTGGTCGGACCGGGCGGCGTCGACAACCTGGGCGACGACGCCATCACCTGGGCGGTCGTCGACCGACTGCGGTCCGGGCTGGACGGCGTCGAGGTCGAGCTGGTGACCGACCGCGAAGCGCCGCCGCAGGTCCCGGGCCGCAACGCCGTGCCGGTCCGCTGGAACGGGACGCTGCACGAGCTCTGGTGGGGCCTGGATGCTCCGTTGCTGGCACAGGCCGCCTCGTCCCTCGGTGTCGACCTTGGCCGGCTGGCGCCGCCGGAGCACGACCCGTCGCCGGCCGCGGTGCTGGACCACGACCTGGTGGTGTTCGCCGGCGGCGGCAACCTTGCGGCGCCGTTCGCCGCCGGGGTCACGGTCCCGCGTCTCGCCGTGGCTGCCTGCGCCGCAGCGCTCGGGATCCCGGTGGTGTGGTCGGGGCAAGGGGTGGGGCCGCTCGACCCGGACGACCTGCAGCTGCTGCGACGAGTCCTCGCCGGAGCCGATGCAGTGGGCTGCCGGGACGAGCTGTCGGCCGAGCTCCTCGCGGGTCCGGGACCAGACCCGGTCGACGCCGCCGTCGTGGTCGACGACGCGCTGGACCTGCCCCCAGCTGACCAGCGCCCAGAGGCACCCGCTTCCCCCTATGCCGTGCTCCACCTGCGCAACGCCCCGTACGTGCAGGGCTCGCTGGTCGACGTGGCACGGGCGGTCGACGTCCAGGCACGCGCCGCCGGGCTCGACGTCGTCCTGCTCGCCGTCAACGGGAACACGCCCGGCGAGGTGGAGACTGCCGCGTCGGTGCTCGCCGAGCTCGCCGCGGACGGTGCCCCCCGACCGTGGACGCTGGTCGACGCGTCGGGCGACCCTTCCCGGGCGGCCGGGCTGCTCGACGGTGCCGAGTGGGTCGTGTCGCACTCGTACCACGTCGCCCTGTGGGCGCTGCGGGCCGGCACGCCGGCAGTGCTGGTCGGGGGAGTTGACTACTACCGTCGCAAGGCGCTCGGTCTGGGCCGGACCTTCGGGCTCGGCGACGAGGTGCTGCTCGACCCGACCGCCACCGCCGAGGACCTCGAGCGGCAGCTGGCCCAGGTGGCGGCGGGTTGCACGCAGCCGGACGTGGACGACGACTGGCTGGTCGACCACGTGCGGCGTCTGCTCGACGCGCGCCGCTGAACTTCCAGGTGCCGGTGAGTCGGTCTGTAGGCGGGATTCTGTTCCCCGGTCCCTTGCGGGGGTCCGGTTCGGTGACCATCCATCTGTGCGGCCTACCCGTGGGCTGGTCCCGGAGGACCGGACGGACCGCCCGTACCCACTGCTTGGCCTTGCTCCGGGTGGGGGTTACCCAGCCGCCGCCGTCGCCGACGACGCTGGTGCGCTCTTACCGCACCGTTTCACCCTTACCTGTGCCGGTTGCCCGGCCATCGGCGGTCTGCTCTCTGTTGCCCTCTACCGTCAGGTCGCCCCAACCTGGCTCTCGCCAGCACCCTGTCCTTCGGAGTCCCGACCTTCCTCGACGGAGTTGCCCCCGCCGCGGTCACCCGGCCGACTCACCGGCGGGGAGAGTGTCGCAGGTTGTCAGTCGTTGAACCAACGACGGTGCCGGATGAGTGCCACCGTCATCGTCACCACGCCGAGGTACAGCAGCACGCCCAGCAGGAGCCAGCTGACCCGGGTGGGGATCAGCTCGTCGGTCATCCAGGCGAAGTTCTGGCCGAAGTAGCCGGTGATGAACGTGAGCGGCAGGAAGATGGTCGAGACGACGGCGACCTGCTTCATGATCGCGTTCTGCCGGTTGTTGACCTCGTTCATGTAGACGTCCATGACGGCGGCGAGCCGGTCACGTTCTGCCTCGAGCTGGTCGCCCACGTAGGCCAGGTCGGTGGCCAGGTCACGCAGGTGCCGGCGCATGTCGTCGTCCATCTCGGGGAGCGTGTCGGACACCACGAACCGGCTGATCCCGACCAGTGCACGGATGGGCTCGACTGCGCGGCGCATCTCGGACATGCGGGGTCGGACCTGGCGGACGAGTCGTTCCATCTGCGACTTGTCGGGCCGCTCGAGGATGTCCTGCTCGATTTCCTCGAGCTCCTTGTCGACCACCTCGAGCGCGTCGGCGAAGGTGGCCACCATCGTCGACAGGATGCGCGTCAGGAGGGCGGGGACGGTGGTGGACCCGCCGGTCAGTCGGACCGGCGGCACCAGGTGCACTTCGTCGAGCGGTCCGAACTTCACCTGCCGCACCGTGAGTACGCCGTGGGGGAGCACGTAGGTGTGCAGCTCGACCAGGTCCGACGTCAGGTCGGCCTCGGCGCCGTAGACGACGACCATGACGTAGCCCTCGTACTCGGCGACCCGGGCCCGCTGGCCGAACGTCGTGGTGTCGGTCAGCACCTCCGGGTGGAGGTTGAACAGATCGGTGAGGTGCTGGACGTCGGGCTCGTCGGCGCCGGTCACGTCCAGCCAGAACCGGGTGCCGGCGCCCTTGACCTGCTCGACCAGCTGCCACGGCGGGTTGTCGACGCGCTCCTCGCCATAGGTCAGGACGGCGCCCTCGAGGACCTCGTTGAGCGTGTCGTCGGTCAGGTTCGCACCCTTCATCGAACAGTCCTCTCAGAAGTCGATCGCGGACAGGTCGCCGAACCACTCGCCGGCCCGGCCGACGGCATCTCGCCAACGGTCGCGGTCGGTGGGTGCGCCGGGCTCCACCTGACGGGCCGGCGACCAGGTGCCAGCGAGTTCCTCCCACGAGTCCCAGGTACCGACGGCGAGCCCGGCCAGGAACCCGGCGCCGAGGGCGGTGGCCTCGGTGACGGGGGAGACCTCGACGGGCAGCTGGGTGGCGTCGGCCAGGGCCTGGGTGAACACCGGGTTGGTGCTCATGCCGCCATCCACCCGCAGGTGGTCGAGTGTGATGCCGGTGTCGGCCTGTGCGGCGTCGACCAGGTC
The DNA here is from genome assembly GCA_903941145.1 of uncultured Actinomycetes bacterium. Lineage (GTDB taxonomy): Bacteria > Actinomycetota > Acidimicrobiia > Acidimicrobiales > Microtrichaceae > CAJANQ01. Next base: position 135 of record CAJANQ010000321.1, on the reverse strand, counting down.
GGCGCCACGCTGGGCCACACCTTCGAGCACAGCCCGCACGATGTGGGCGGCGGTGGTGCCCCGGGTCAGGCCCAGAAGGGTGCCGCGTGCGCCGTAGTCCCAGTTGGGGGTGCCCAGGCCGAGCAGCGCCGGGAC
>CAJANQ010000320.1 GCA_903941145.1 uncultured Actinomycetes bacterium | reverse complement strand
GCAGGCCGGTCTGGCCGCGGGTGGACGGTCTGCGCTCGTGGCCGGTGCACTCTCGGACAGTCTGCGACGCGCCGAGGACAAGTCCCACCACAAGTGCCACCGGGCCTTTCGCGAGTTCGACCGCTCCGACGTCCGCGCCGAGCTCTCCGACCTCCTGGCCTGAGGGGGGGGGAGTGGTCCCCGTCGGCAACGTCGGTGGCATGCGCGAGGCTGTCGCCCGTGAACGACCAGCCCGCCCCGCTCGACCCTGACGACCGCCGTCTGGCCACCGTCCGCGGGCTCCTGGCCAAGGCCGAGGCCAGCGAGTTCCCCGAGGAGGCCGAGGCGTTCTTCAACAAGGCCTCGGAGCTCATCGCCCGCTACGCCATCGACGACGCCCTCCTGTGGGCAGAGTCGGACGACGCTGGCCGGGCCTCGCCCGAGGAGCTGAAGATCCGCCTCGCCGCCCCGTACCTGAGCCAGAAGAGCCTGCTCGTCGCCGTGGTGGCCAGCTCGCACGGCTGCCGGGCGGTGCGGCTCATGAACTCCCGCCAGTTCGAGGACGTCTCGGTCGTCGGGTTCCCGTCCGACCTGCGCTGGGTCGAGACCCTCGTGACCAGCCTGTTGGTGCAGATGACCTCGGCCATGCTGCACGAGCAGCCCGGCGGCATGACCTCCTCCCGGTCGGCGGCGTGGCGGCGCAGCTTCATCATCGGGTTCGTCGACGCCGTGGCCGAGCGGATGGAGGCCGACCGCAAACAGGCGGCGGCAGAGTCCACGTCCTCGTCCACGGCCCTCGTGCTGCTCGACCGCGAGGCACTCGTCCAGCAGGACTTTGCCCGCCGCCACCCGCGGGTGCGCAGCACCTGGGTGTCGTCGGGGTCGTCGGCCGACGGTCGCGACGCCGGCCGCGTAGCGGGCAAGAACGCGTCGTTCGCCAAGAACTCCGTCGGCGGCCGTCGCGGGCTGCCCGGGGGCTGAGACGGTGCCCGCCCGCCGCCCGTCTGCCGAGCACCCCGACCCGGCCGACCCGCACCAGTTCTCGGTCTACGCCGCCGAGGACGGCGCGCTCCCCGGTGGTGGCCGGCAGTTCAGTGGCATGGCCGACCTCCGGGCCTGGGTCGAGCAGGTGGTGGCCGACCCGTGGTGGTCCGAGACGTTCCCGTCCGCACCGATCGACGTCGACGTCGAAGCCCGTTCCGGCACCTCCACGGCGTCGGTCAGCCACGTCGGCGACGCCGGTCGGGCGGCCTTCGTGAAGGTCCACCCGGACCACCGCCACTCGGTCGGCGTGGTGCACGAGCTGGCGCACGTCGCGGCATGGGAGCCGATGGGCGGCCTCGGTGCAGTGTCTGAGCCGTCGCACGGCCCCCGCTTCTGCGAGGCGCTCCTGCTGCTGTGGCGGGAGCACCTGGGCGTGCACGCCTACGGGGCGTTGCGCTCCACGTTCGAGGGCCAGGGGATCCCCTTCCGGCGGGACCGCCTGGACCGCTCGCGCTCCGGCCCGTAGGTGAACACCTCGGCCCGCTCCTTGCGGCCGCGGATCCCGATCCGGCCGTCGGCCCGCCACTCGTCGGGGCTCCCTGCGCCCGTCACGGTGGTCGAGTCGGCCAGCACCGGGACCTTCTTCCCCTTGGCCTCCTCGCACAGCCGTGACGCCAGGTTCACGACGTCACCGATCACCGTGTACTCGAAGCGCTCGTGGGTGCCGACGAACCCGGCGACCACCTCGCCGGAGGCCACGCCGATGCCGCACTCGAGCATGTCGTCGAGCCGGGCCAGCTCGGCGGGCATCGCGGCGGCGGCCCGGAGCGCCTTGAGTGCATGGTCGGGCTGGTCCTGCGGCGCGCCGAAGAGGCAGAGCGCGGCGTCGCCCTCGAGCTTGTTGATCCAGCCGCCCTCGCGGTTCACCACGGCCACCACGACCCTGATGAAGCGGTTGAGCATGGCCACGACCTCCTCGGGCGTGTGCTGCTCGGCATAGCGGGTGTAGCCGCGCAGGTCGACGAACAGCACGGTGACCTCACGCCGGTCGCCCGAGCCGGGACCGGGGCCGCCGTCGGCCATCGCCAGGTCGGCCAGACCCTCCTGGCCCACCTGCCGGTCGAACAGGTCGCGCAGCGCCTGCCGCTCCCGCAGCCCCGCGGCCAGGTCGTTGACGCCCTCGGCCAGCCGGCCGATCTCTCCCAGGTCGTCGACCGGGATGTACACCTCGCTGTCGCCCTGCTCGATCAGGCGCAGGGCGTCACGGACCCGGTTGAGGGGGCGTGCCACGGAGACGGCCGCGACGGCCATGACCGCGCCGCCTGCCGCGATGCCGACCACCGTCAGCCAGCTGAGCCGGTAGCCGTCGATCTGCTCGGGGCTGATGAGTGGACTGAGTCCGATGGCCGCCAGCGGCACCGCGCTGCCCAGCATCCAGCTGAGCATGAGCCGCGGCATCACGTCCCGG
>CAJANQ010000319.1 GCA_903941145.1 uncultured Actinomycetes bacterium | reverse complement strand
CGGCCTGCGTGGTGCCGTCGGCCAGCGCAACGTACGCGCCGGCTAGGACTCAGCCCTGCTGGGTCGCCTCGGCGGCCCGCGCCGGCAGGAACACGCCGGCCACGACGGCCCCCAGCAGCGTGGCGACGCCCACGACCCGGCAACCGGCGTGCAGGCCGTCCATGAACGACGAGCTCACGGCGTCCATGACCACCTGCTTGGCCTGGCCGGGGGCCCGTTCGGCGACGACCACCGCGGCCTGGACCGACTCTTTGGCCGCGGCCAGCGCCGGCGCCGGGATGGGCAGACCCTTGAGGGCGTCGACCAGGCGGGGGCCGTAGATCGAGCTGAAGACCGACCCGACCACGGCGACGCCGAGCGTCCCCCCGAGCTCGCGGGTGGTGTCGTTCATGGCGGAGCCCACCCCTGCCTTCTCCTTGGGGAGGGAGCCGAGGATGGACTCGGTGGAGGGGGCGGTGGTGGTGGTGAGCCCTGCCGCGATGAGCAGCATCCCGATGACCACCGGCCCCCAGTAGGCAGTAGTGGCGGTGTAGGTCGAGGCCAGCCAGAAGCCGGCCGACATGAGCAGCAGACCGCCAGTGACCACGATCTTGGTGCCGACCTTGAGCGCGAGGCGGGCCGAGACCGGTGCCATCACGCCGGCTCCAAGGGCGAACGGCAGCGTGTGCACGCCGGCCGACAGCGTCGAGTAGCCGCGCACGATCTGGAAGTACTGGGTGATCAGGAAGATGAACCCGAACAGGCCGAAGAAGGCGATGGCTACCGCAGCGCTCGCGGCGGAGAAGCGCGCGATCTTGAACACCCGCACGTCGAGCATCGGGTCGGTACGGCGGAGCTCCCAGCCGATAAACGCAGCGAGCAGCACGGCCGAGACGACGAACCCGCCGACGGTCTCGGCGGACCCCCATCCGTGCCGGGGCGCCTCGATGACGGTGAACACGAGCAGGACGATCGCCGCGATGGAGAGCACCAGGCCGAGCGGGTCGAGCCGGCCGGCCTCGGGGTCGCGGGTCCGGGGGATGAGTCGCCAGCCCAGCACGAGCGACGCCGCGACGATCGGCAGGTTGACCAGGAAGATCGAGCCCCACCAGAAGTGCTCGAGCAGCCAGCCGCCGCTGACCGGGCCCAGGGCGACGGCCAGGCCGGAGACGGCGGCCCAGATGCCGATGGCCTTGGCCCGCTCGGTCGGGTCGACGAACACGTTGGTGAGGATCGCGAGGGTGGCGGGGAAGACCATGGCGGCGCCCACGCCCATCGCCGCCCTGGCTGCGATGAGCTCGCCGGCGGTGGTGCAGAAGGCGGCGACCGTGGAGGTGGCGGCAAACAGCACCAGGCCGGACTGCAGCATCCCCTTCCGGCCGAACCGGTCACCCAGGTTGCCGAAGGCGAGCAGCAGCGCGGCGAACACCAGGCTGTAGGCGTCGACGATCCACTGCAGCTGGCTGGTGGTCGCCGACAGCTCGCGGCTGAGCGTGGGCAGCGCCACGTTGACGATGGTGTTGTCGACCACCACCAGGAACAGGCTCAGGCACAGCACCGGCAGGATCACCCACCGTTTGGGGTGCCCGGTGACGGGGTCGATGTAGTCGTGGTCGACGGGCGTGGCGCTCGCGGTCGTCATGCGGGTGCTCCTGGTGGAAGACGGTCGAGGTGGGGTGTCCGGCGGGGAGAAGTGGAAACTATGGCACGTTGTTCCACAACTGTGTAACACTGTGCCACATGACACCGGCCCGCCAGGACGACCGAACGACGCGGCACCGCACCGCGTCGGCCGACGTGCGCCGGCTGATCGTCGAGGCCGCCGTGCACGTGCTCGACGAGGACGGCCCCGAGGCGCTCACCGTGCGCGGTGTGGCAGAGCGTGCCGGGGTCTCGCCGACGGGCGTCTACAACCACCTGGGCGGCAAGGACGGCGTGCTCGCCGCGCTGTTCGCCATGGGGTTCGACGAGCTGCACGACGCGATCGAGGGGATCGACCTGGCCGACCCGCTCGAGGCCTTCTCCGAGTCCGGCCGCCGGTACCGCGCCACCGCGCTGCGTCACCCGGGCCGCTACTCACTCATGTTCGAGCGGTCGGGCCGTGGCTGGACGCCGAGCGTCGAGGACTTCACGCACGCCGCGGCCGCGTTCGTGGCGCTCGAGCGGCGCGTGGTGGCATGCCAGCTGGCCGGCCTGTTCCGTGAGGGTCCCCCGACCGGGCTCGCGCAGCTGGTGTGGAGCACCGTGCACGGACAGGTGTCGCTCGAGCTCCGCGGGATGCTCTTCGTGCCCGACCCGGACGCGTCGTTCGAGGAGCTGCTCGAACTGATCGCTGCGGGCATCTCTGCCTGAGCGGGCCGGTCAGAGCTCGTAGGTGACGACCACGGGGGAGTGGTCGGACCAGCGCTGGTCGTAGGCGGCAGCGCGGTCGACGCGGGCCGATGTGGCGCATGCCGCCAGCTCAGGAGAGGCGAACTGGTAGTCGATGCGCCAGCCGGCGTCGGTGTCGAACGCCTTCCCCCGGTAGGACCACCACGTGTAGGGCAGGTCGTCGGGGTCGTCGGCCAGGGCCCGGGCCACGTCGACCCAGCCCAGCTCGTCGGTCCAGCGGTCGAACTTGGCACGCTCGTCCGGGTGGCAGCCGGCCTTGCCGACGTTGCCCTTCCAGTTCTTCAGGTCCGAGTCGCGGTGGGCCACGTTGAGGTCACCGGTGAACAGCACGTGCCGGCCGTCGGCCCGGAGCGCCTCGAGCCGGTCGGTGGCGGCGTCGAACCAGGCAAGCTTCTCGGCCATGCGCTCCTCGTCGTCGGCGTCGCCGGTGTGGGCATATGCGGAGACGACGGTGAGGGTCGAGCCGTCGGCGACGGTCAGGTCGGCCTCCTGCCACCGACCTTTGCCGGTGAAGTTGGGCTCGTCATCCGCGGTGTGGGCCCGGTCGATCGGCAGTCGACTGACCACGGCGACCCCGGCGCGGCCCTTGGCGACGGCCTCGGAGTGGGCGGTGTGCCAGCCCTCGCCGAAGACCTCGGCAACCAGACCCAGCACCAGGTCGTCAGGAGCCCGGACCTCCTGGAGGGTGACCACGTCGGCGCCACTCTCGGCGACCCATGCCGCCATGTCCTTGCGCGCCGCGGCACGGATCCCGTTGACGTTGGCGGTGGCGACGGTGAGGGTCGTCGTCTTGGCAGGCACGGCGGCGAGGGTAGCGGGGCCGAAGTGGGCGTCGTGCCGGCTCAGGCGAGGCCGAGCAGCCGGTCGGTGACGGGATCCGGCTGACCGCCGAAGTACTTGTCGAGCACGGCCTGGAACGCGGGGTCGGACGGGTCGGCACGAAGGAAGAGCGTCATCGACGCCTGCACCTTCCCGGCGTCGCGCCCGACCAACTGGCGTGCCGTGGCGGCCGGCGCGGCGAGCACTGCGTCGATGCAGGCGTGCAGCCGTTCATGCAGCTTGGTGTGGGCGAGGTAGGCCCGTGCTTCGTCCAGGCCGGAGACCGCGTAGCGGACCGACATCGCCGAGGGCTCGTGGCCGTGCGCCGCCACGAGGCCGTCGACCTGCGGGAACACGTACCAGATCCAGTGACCAGTCTTCTCGCCCGCCCTCAGCTCGGCGAGCGCCGTCGTGTGTGATCCGCACCACTGCGGCGGGTCGTCCTGGGCCAGCACAAAGCGGCCAACCCGGTAGTTCTCTTCTCCCATGGACCCTTTGTACCCCAGGCCTGTGACGGCGCCACCCGGCGAACTCGTCATCTCCGTCCACGTCACCGTCGACCGAGATGACGAGTTCGGGACAGGGGGGGTCAGTCGGTGAGGGGGCCGTAGGTGTCGGGGCGGCGGGTCGTCAGGAACGGGAACAGCTCGAGCCAGTCGGCCCGTGCATCCAGGTCCAGGTCGGCCACGACCACGGCGGCCTGGTCGCGCGGCGCCTGCACCAGCACCCGGCCGTAGGGGTCCGAGATGAACGTGGACCCGTAGAAGCTCAGCTCGGGCGCGTCGGGCTCGGCCTGCTCGGTACCGGTCCGGTTCACCGCCACCATGTGCGTCCCGTTGGCGATCCCGTTGCCCACGATCACCTGCTGCCACAGCGGCTGCGTGTCGAACCCCGGGTGGTCGGGCTCGGACCCGATGGCGGTCGGGTAGACGAGCACCTCGGCGCCGGCCAGCGAGTACACCCGGGCCAGCTCGGGGAACCACTGGTCCCAGCAGGTCGGGAACCCCACCCGGGCCGGACCGACCGGCACCACGGGGTAGCCGCCGTCGCCCTGCGGGAAGAACCGGTCCTCCCGGTAGCCCTCGGTGACGGGAATGTGGAGCTTGCGGGTGCGGGCGACCATCTCGCCGGAGGGGTCGACGCACACGGCGGTGTTCCAGCCGCGCGGGGCGACCGCCGGGTCGGCCTCCCAGAGCGACGCCGAGACCGTCACTCCGTGGGTGGTGGCCAGGTCGCGGACGAGCGTCACGGTGGGACCTGACTCGAGGTCCTCGGGTTCGGCGTCCACGGCCGCGGCGCCGCCGTCGACCGACGCAAAGTACGGGCTGAGCGTGAGCTCCTGGAGGCAGACGAACTCGGCTCCTTCTGCTGCGGCCAGTGCGACGCCCTCGGCCAGGTGCTCCGCGT
>CAJANQ010000318.1 GCA_903941145.1 uncultured Actinomycetes bacterium | reverse complement strand
TACGTGTGCAACCTGCGGACACTGGTGGGGGAGACCTCCGGATGCGGCGTCGCCGACCACGTCGCGGCCCGCAACCGCCACGGCATCCGGCCCAACCTCGTGCGGTACGACCCCGCCACGATGGCAGGGGCCGAGTCGGTCCCCGGCGCGATCGCGGCGACGCTCTCGGCCGACGGCGCGGCGACGCACGACCCCGAGCTGCTCGGCGACGCCCTCGAAGCGGTGTTCGTGTCGGCCTGAGCGCTGGTGGAACCTGCACTCGGCGGTGGAACTGCCTATCGTGTGCACCCGTTGTCCGAACAAGTGCGGACGACCTGTGAACCGACCTGTAAGGGGTACGACATGAGCGTCCGTGTGGGCATCAACGGCTTCGGCCGTATCGGCCGGAACTTCCTGCGAGCCGCAAAGGCGCAGGGGGCCGACATCGACTTCGTCGCCGTGAACGACCTGGGCAACCTGGAGACCATGGCCCACCTGCTGCGCCGCGACTCGGTCGCCGGTGCGTACCCCGGCACGGTCGAGGCTGTCGATGGCGGCATCAAGGTCGACGGTGACACCATCACGGTCGTCTCGCACCGTGACCCGGCCGAGATCCCGTGGGGCGAGTTCGGCGTCGACGTGGTCATCGAGTCCACCGGCATCTTCACCGACCGCGACAAGGCTGCCGCCCACCTGGCCGGCGGTGCGCCCCGCGTCATCGTCTCGGCCCCGGCCAACGGCGCAGACGCCACCTTCGTGGTCGGCGTCAACGACGACACCTTCGACCCGGCCGCCCACATCGTGGTGTCCAACGCCTCGTGCACGACCAACTGCTTCGTGCCGATGATCAAGGTCCTCGACGACGCCTTCGGCGTGGAGAAGGGCCTCATGACCACGACCCACGCCTACACCGGCGACCAGGTCATCGTGGACGGCCCGCACTCCGACCTGCGCCGTGCCCGTGCCGCCGCCGTCAACATCGTCCCGACGTCCACCGGTGCCGCCCGCGCCACCGGCCTGGTCCTCGAGTCGATGAAGGGCAAGCTCGACGGCACCTCGCTGCGAGTGCCGATCCCCACGGGTTCGGTCACGGACTTCGTCGGCAACCTCAAGCGTGAGGTCACCGTCGAAGAGGTCAACGAGGCGTTCAAGGCCGCCGCGTCCGAGGGTCGTCTCAAGGGCATCCTCGAGTACTCGACCGAGCCGCTCGTGTCGTCCGACATCGTCGGCTCGTCCTACTCGAGCATCATCGACTCCGGCCTCACGATGGCCATCGGCAACATGGTCAAGGTCCTGTCCTGGTACGACAACGAGACGGGCTACTCCAACCGTCTGGTCGACCTGGCCAAGATCGTCGGCGCAGCCAACCACTGAGGCTGACGTGCAGTTCGGAGTACCCGAGCTCGAGGACCTCGGCGACGTCGACGGGAAGTCGGTCCTGCTGCGGGCCGACTTCAACGTCCCCGTCCGCGACGGCCGTATCACCGACGACCTGCGCATCCGCGCCGCGTTGCCCACGATCGAGTGGCTGACGTCGCGCGGGGCCAGAGTCACTGCCTGCACCCACCTCGGGCGGCCCAAGGGGGCGCCGGACCCCGCCTTCTCGGTGGATCCGGTGCGCGAGCGGCTGGCCGAGCTGGCGCCGGGCGTCGAGCTGCTGGACAACCTCCGCTTCAACCCGGGCGAGACCGCCAACGACCCTGCCTTCGTGCAGGAGCTCATTGCCGGCCACGACCTCTACGTGAACGACGCCTTCGGTGCGTCGCACCGGGCCCATGCCTCGATCGTGGGACCGCCGCAGTTCCTGCCCTCGGCCGCCGGCCGGCTCCTGGCCCGTGAGGTCGAGGTGCTGCTCGGTGTCCGTGAGGAGCCACAGCGCCCGTTCGTCGCCATCACCGGCGGCGCCAAGGTGTCGGACAAGCTCGGCGTGATCCGGGCCCTGCTCGGTACCGCCGACTCGATCGTCATCGGCGGCGGGATGTGCTTCACGTTCTTCGCCGCCATGGGCCACCCGATCGGCAACTCGCTGTGCGAGACCGACCAGATCGACACCTGCAAGGCCCTGCTCGACGAGTTCGGCGACCGGCTCCACCTCCCGACCGACGTCGTGGGCCTGGGCCCCGGCGGCAAGATCGGCGACCCGTCGGCCGGCGGCGAGGTCCAGAACCTCGGGCGCTCGCTCCCGGACGGCTGGATGGGTCTTGACATCGGCCCGGGCTCTGCCGCCGAGTTCGGCGACGTGATCGCCGAGGCGCGCACCATCCTCTGGAACGGCCCGATGGGCGTGTTCGAGGACCCGCGGTTCGAGGCCGGCACCCGTGCCGTGGCCGAGGCCGTGGCCGAGAGCCGGGGCTTCTCGGTCATCGGCGGCGGCGACTCGGCCGCAGCCATCGCCCAGTTCGGCCTGGCCGACCAGGTCGACCACATCTCGACGGGCGGCGGCGCCTCCCTCGAACTCATCGAACAGGGCGACCTGCCGGGCCTCGAGGCCCTGCGTGGCGCCGTCAACGCCTGACTCCGGTCGGAACGAGGGGACATCCCGATGGCAGCAAAGCGTCAGCCGATCATCAGCGGCAACTGGAAGATGCACCACAACCACTTCGAGGCGATCCAGTGCGTGCAGAAGCTGCACTACCGCCTCGACGGCGACGACCACTCGTCGGTCGACGTCACGGTGCACCCGCCGTTCACGGACCTGCGCTCGATCCAGACGCTGGTCGAGTCCGACAAGATGCAGATCGTCCTGGGTGCGCAGAACTGCCACTGGGAGGAGAAGGGTGCGTTCACCGGCGAGGTGGCGGCCCCGTTCCTGGCCAAGCTCAACGTCGCCTTCGTGATCGTGGGCCACTCCGAGCGGCGCGAGTACTTCGGCGAGACCGACGAGCAGGTGAACCTGAAGGTGAAGGCCGTGCTCGGCAACGGGATGACGCCGATCATGTGCTGCGGCGAGACGCTCGAGGAGCGCGAGGCCGGACAGGCCGAGGCCAAGGTCGAGCGCCAGGTGCGTGAGGGACTTGCCGGCGTGCTCAAGGAGCACGTGGCTGCCATGGTCATCGCGTACGAGCCCATCTGGGCCATCGGCACCGGCAAGGTCGCCACCTCCGACGACGCCCAGGCCATGTGCGCCCACGTCCGCAAGGTCGTGGCCGAGGTCGCCGGCGCCGACGCCGCAGCGAGCGTGCGCATCCAGTACGGCGGCTCGGTCAAGCCCGGCAACATCGCCGAGCTCATGTCGCAGGCCGACATCGACGGTGCGCTCGTGGGCGGCGCCAGCCTCGAGGCGGACGAGTTCGCCGCCATCGTGCAGTACCGCAACCACGTCACCGGCTGACGCCGACGACCCTCTCGGGCCTCACCCCTGGCGGCGCAGCCGTTCGGGCGTGAGGTCCTTGCGCGTCGGGGCGCCGAGCTGGCGCACCGCGTCGACCGTCTGGGTCTGCAGCAGCTCGAGGGCCCGCTCCACCCCGGCCTGGCCCGCTGCGGCCAGGCCCCAGAGGACGGGCCGGCCGACCGCCACGGCGGTGGCGCCCAGGCACAGCGCAACGACCACGTCGGACCCGGTC
>CAJANQ010000317.1 GCA_903941145.1 uncultured Actinomycetes bacterium | reverse complement strand
TGATCACGCTTCCGACGGCGACGGCGCCGCCTCCGACGTGCTGTCGTTCCCTTTCGACGGCACCGACGACCCCGGTGACGGCCAGTGGATGGTCGGCGACGTCGTGCTGTGCCCGTCGGTCGCGGTCGCGCAGGCGCCTGACCACGCCGGGTCGCCCGCCGACGAGCTGGCGCTCCTGGTCGTCCATGGCGGGCTCCACCTGGCGGGCTGGGACCACGCCGAGCCGCACGAACAGGCCGGCATGTGGTCTCGCGAGCGAGAGCTCCTGACTGACCTGCACGGTGCTCCGGCCCGTGACCCGTGGACCGAGGAGGTCGCGCCGTGACGCTCGAGGTGTGGTTGGGCGTTGCCGCCGTCGTGCTGGTGCTCTTCGCCGCAGTGCTGGCCGTGGCGGAGACCGCCATGACGCAGCTGACCCGGGCCCGGGCATCCGCGATGGTCGAGCAGGGCCGTCGGGGCGCCGACCGTGTCCAGCGGATCGTGGACAACATCGAGCGCGACCTCAACGGCGTCTACCTGGCCGTCAACATCGTGCAGACCTCGCAGTCGGCCATCGTCGGTCTGCTCGCCGTGAAGATCTTCGGCGGGTGGGGCGCCTTTGTCGGCGTGCTCCTCAACGTGGCGGTGCTCTTCGCACTGGCGGAGGCCGCACCCAAGACCTGGGCCCTCCAGCACCCGGAGCGGGCTGCGCTGCTGACGGCACCGCTGGTGGAGGGCGTCGGCAAGGTCCTGCGCTGGCCGGCCCGTGGCCTCATCGGCGTCGCCAACATCATCCTGCCGGGCAAAGGCCTGGCCAAGGGGCCGTTCGTCACCGAGGAGGAGCTCCTCGCGATCGCTGGCGAGGCAGTGCAGAACGCGGTCATCGAGGAGTCCGAGCTGGACCTCATCGAGTCGGTCATCGACTTCGGCGACACCGTGGCCCGCGAGATCATGGTGCCGCGCACGGACATGGTGATGATCGCCTCGGACCGGACCGTGACCGACTTCGTCGAGCTGGCGATCGACAAGGGTCTCTCCCGCATCCCCGTCTTTGGTGAGAACGCCGACGACGTCACTGGCATCGTCTACTTGAAGGACGCCATGCGGACCGAGCGCGAGGGTGGCGGGACCAGGTCGGTCACGGTGCTGCTGCGCCCCGCCAACTTCGTTCCCGAGACCAAGCACGTCAGCGAGCTGCTCGCCGAGATGCAGTCCCGCAAGAACCACATCTCGATCGTGGTCGACGAGTACGGCGGCACCGCAGGTCTCGTGACGCTCGAGGACCTGCTCGAGGAGCTGGTCGGCGAGATCGAGGACGAGTTCGACACCGACGCCCCGGCGATGGTGCACCTGGCCGACGGCGACGTCGTCGTGAACGCCACGCTCAACGTCGACGACCTGTCCGAGGACCTCGACCTAGAGCTGCCCGAGGGCAACTGGGACTCCATCGGCGGACTGGTGCTCGGGCTGCTCGGCCGGGTGCCGGTGCCCGGCGACTCGGTGGTCGCCGACGGCGCCCGCCTGGTCGTGGAGCGGGTCGACGGCCGCCGGATCTCGCAGGTTCGTATCGTCCTGCCCGAGCGCCCCGACCACGAGGCCGACGAGGAACCCCCTGCATGAGCGACCAACCTGAAGTGCCCGACGAGACCGACGAGACCGACGGTGCTGACGAGCCCGGGTTGCTCGACGACAGCGAGGGCGAGTTCGTCAGCGTCGACGAGTTCTTCGCGTCGGCCGCCGCCGGGGGTCAGGGTGCAGGTGGTGCTGGCGCCGACGAGCTGATCCGCTCCGGGTTCGTGACGCTCGTGGGCCGGCCCAACGTCGGGAAGTCCACGCTCATGAACTTCATCCTGGGCACCAAGGTCTCGATCACGTCCGACAAGCCGCAGACGACCCGCCACCAGATCCGCGGGATCCTGAACGACGACGAGACCCAGCTGGTGTTCGTCGACACGCCCGGCATCCACCGTCCGCGGACGCTGATGGGGGAGCGGCTCAACCAGACCGCCACCGAGGCGCTCGGCGACGTCGACGTGGTGTGCCTGCTGATCGACGCCACCCAGCCGTTCGGGCCGGGCGACAAGTTCATCGCCGAGCGTGTCCCCAAGAACTCCGTGCTGATCGTCAACAAGGTCGACCGGGCCAAGCCGGACCAGGTCATGGCGCAGCTGGCTGCGGTTGCCGAGCTCGGCTTCGCCGAGTACTTCCCGGTGTCGGCCCGGCGCGGCACGGGCGTGCCGGAGCTGGTCGAGTACCTGCGGTCGCGGCTGCCGGAGGGTCCCCGCTGGTACCCGGTCGACGAGGTCACCGACGTGCCCGAGCCGTTCCGGGTCGCCGAGCTCGTCCGCGAGCAGCTCCTGGCCGTCACCCACGACGAGCTGCCGCACTCCATCGCTACTCGCATTGCCGAGTGGGAGTGGCCCCGCGTGCGGGTCGAGATCGTCGTCGAGCGCGAGTCGCAGAAGGGCATCGTGATCGGCAAGGGCGGGCTCGTCCTGAAAGAGGTCGGCACCCGGGTCCGACGCCAGCTGCCCGAGGGCACGTTCCTCGAGCTGCACGTCACGGTCGAGAAGAACTGGCAGTCGTCCTCGGAGTCGCTGGAACGGCTCGGGTACTAGTCAGTTCGGATAGGTTCCTCCCGTGGACTCCCCCCGCACCGTCGCGCTGACCGACCTGGACCGACGCCGCATTCCGCAGCACGTTGCGGTCGTGATGGACGGCAACGGCCGCTGGGCACAGCAGCGTGGCCTGCCCCGGACCGAGGGGCACGGAGCCGGCGAGGAGGCGCTCGTCGACACCGTGTGGGGCGCGCTCGACGCCGGCATCAAGTGGCTGACCGTGTACGCCTTCTCGACCGAGAACTGGAAGCGGCCGGCCGACGAGGTCCGCTACCTCATGAACTTCAACGAGCGGCTCTTGCTGACCCGTCGTGACGAGTTCAACGCCCGTAACGTGCGCATGCGGTTCATCGGCCGTCGCGACTGGCGGGTGCCCAAGCGCCTGGCCAGGCACATGGACGACACGGCCGAGCTGACCAAGCGCAACACGGCGCTCACTGTGTCGATTGCCTTCAACTACGGCGGCCGGGCCGAGATCGTGGACGCCGTCCAGGACATCGTCCGTGCGGGCGTGCCCGCCGACAAGATCTCCGAGAAGACCATCCGGGCGCACCTCTACGACCCGAAGATGCCGGACCCCGAGCTCATGGTCCGGACGTCGGGGGAGTACCGCATCTCCAACTTCCTGATGTGGGAGCTGGCGTACTCCGAGCTGGTCTTCACCGACGTCCTCTGGCCGGACTTCCG
>CAJANQ010000316.1 GCA_903941145.1 uncultured Actinomycetes bacterium | reverse complement strand
GGTCCCGCCGTCGGTCAGGAGTTCGGCCCAGCGTGACAGCGAGCCGGCGTCGTCCTCGATGTGCTCGAGCACCTCGAAGGCACACACCAGGTCGAACTGTTCGTCGGTGCCGAGCTCGTCGGTCGAGCTGACCACACGCGCCGACCCGTCCCGCGCCGCCAGCATCGCGGTCGTGTGGGCCCGTGCCTCGGGGGCCAGCTCGGCACCGGTGTAGACGTGGCCCATCTCGACCAGCCGGGCGGCCACGGCGCCCCTGCCGGGGCCGACTTCCAGCACGCGGCCGGGCGGCAGCCTGGCCAGTACGGGTTCGGCCAGGTCCCACCGCAGGCAGGCGTTGAGCGAGAGCGCCGGCGGGCGGAGCTGGTGGGGTGCGCCGCTGCCCGTCCGCCCGTCGATCAGGCGGGACAGCGGAGCGACCACCTCGACCGGCCGGAAGCGTGCGGCGCTGCGGCTGGCCCCGGTCAGCGCGGTCCGGAGCCCGGCCCGGTCGTCGGCCAGCCCGGCGAGCGTGGCCGCGAGCGCGGCGGCGTCGCCGGGCGGGCAGTAGCGGGCACCGTCACCCAGCAGCCGCTCCTGGGGCGGGGTCGCCGACGTCACGACGGCACAGCCGACGGCCAGCGACTGGAACACCTTGTGCGGCACGACCCGGCTTCCCTTGGGCCCGGTCCCGAACACTCCGAGCGCCACGTGGTGGGAGCGGACCTCCTCGACCAGGTCCGCAGGGTCGAGCCAGTCGATCCAGCGCACGTCCGCGCCGGCCGCTGCGGCCTGGGTGGCCGCCCGGTCCTGGCCGTTCCCGACCATCGTGATGGCGACGTCGTCCCGTTCGGCGAGCAGCGCCGCCGCCTCCCCGATCGTCGGACATCCCTGGAGCGGCGTGTACTGGCCGAAGAAGACGACCCTGAGCGGGGATGCGTCCGGGTCGGGGCGCCCGGGCCGGGCCCCGGCGTCGTGCCACATCTGGCTGGCGCCGACGGGGACGACCAGGCAACGGCCCCGGTGGTCGGCGTCGACGACCGAGACGTGCTCCTCGGTGTCGACCAGGACGACGTCGGCGGCGCCGGTCGCCCGCCGGTCGACGGCGGCGAGCAGCCGCTGGGTGCGGCCGCTGCCGGCGCTGCGGTCGGCCGCAGTGTCGGAGAGGCTGACCATGTGGTCCAGCACGATGAGCGAGCGGGGCCACAGGAGCCGGGCCAGGTGCACGTCGAAGTGGCCCAGGTAGCCCACGACCACGGCGTCAGGACGGCCACGGTGCGCGACGCGGAGCGCGACGAGCCTGACCCAGCAACGGAGCAGGTCCAGGGCGAAGCGCACCGCGCCGGACGCTGAGCGTGCCGCTGCGATGCGGTCGTCGGTGCCGGCCCTCAGGGGCGCGTTGAGCTCGGTGAGCTGGTGGCCGGCGGCGACCAGTCCCTCGCGGAGCACTGCGACCCTGTCGTGGACCGCTGCGTTGTACGTGCCGAACAGCACGACGGACGCACGCGGCGGCAGGGAGTCGGTCACGCCCCGGGAGGCTAGGTGGTCGGTCGGCGTCGGGCCGTGACGGCCCAGGCCGAGACGGTCAGCCCGCGGGCTCGATGACGACGACGACCTCGCCCGCGGTGACGGACTGGCCGGCCTCGACCTTGACCTCGGTCACGGTGCCGTCGACGTCGGCGGCCACGTTGTTCTCCATCTTCATGGCCTCGAGCACCACCACGGGGTCACCGGCCGAGACGGTCGCGCCGACCTCGGCGATGACCTTCACGATCGTGCCCTGCATCGGCACCGCGATCTTGCCGGAGCCTGCGGCAGCCGCACCGGCCTCGGCGCCACGGCGCTTCGGCTTGGGGCGTGCGCCACCGCCGCCACTGGCGACGGGGGCGAGCTGGGACTCGGGGACGAAGAGGGACACGGCGAACTTCTTGCCGTTGACTTCCACGTCGACGTCGCGGCGGACCTTGGGCTCGTCGCCCTCGGCGGCCGGGGCCTCGCCCTGCTTGCCGGACACGCCGGTGAGGTCGAGCACCTCCTCGACCCACTTGGTGGAGTGCTCGTTGGCGACGAAGTCGGGGTGCTTGAGGATCGCCAGGTCGGCGGGGATCACCGTGGCGATGCCCTCGACGGTGGTCTCCTCGAGCGCACGGATCATGCGGGCGATGGCGACGTCACGGTTGCGGCCCCACACGCAGAGCTTGCCGGTCAGGTTGTCGTAGTACTGGCTGATCTCGTCGCCGGCCTCGTAGCCGCCGTCCCAGCGCGTGCCGAAGCCGGTGGCCACCTTGAGGACGGTGATGGGGCCGGGGGAGGGGAGGAACCGGCCCTCGGCGGGGTCCTCGGCGTTGATGCGGCACTCGATGGCGTGGCCG
>CAJANQ010000315.1 GCA_903941145.1 uncultured Actinomycetes bacterium | reverse complement strand
GTCGTCGACATCGGCGGCCAGTCGTTGCGCACCGACCAGGACGAGCTCCCGGTCGAGGTGGAGGTCGGCCGGGTGCTGCCGGTGCTCGAGGCGGTCCGTGGGCAGCTGCCCGGGGTCACCGTCTCCATCGACACCTACCGCCACCAGGTCGTGCAGGCCGCCGTGCCGCTCGGCATCCAGATCGTGAACGACCCCTCCGGCCTGCTCGACCCCGAGATGCCGGCGGTCGTCGCCGAGCACGGCCTCGAGTACGTGCTCACCTACAACCTGGCCCGGCCCAAGGTGCGGCTGGCGGCCGAGGACCTGGCCGACGACCCCGTCGCCGACTGCGAGCGGTACCTGGCCGAGCAGCTCGAGGTGCTGGCCGCGGCCGGTGTCCCCGCCGAGCGCGTGATCCTGGACCTGGGCGCCGACCTGGGCAAGACCCCCGACCAGACCATCGCGGTGCTGCGCGCCACGCCGGCCATCCGGTCGAGGCTCGGGGTGCGGCGCGTGCTGTGGGCGCTGTCGCGGAAGGACTTCGTCGGGGCTCTCGTCGAGCAGCCGCCCCGCGGCCGCGGCCCCGGCACGCTCGGCGCCATGGCGGCGTGCGAGATCGAGGACCAGGACCTGCTGCGCGTCCACGACGTGCGCGGCACCGTGGAGTTCTTCACCGTTCAGAGGGCGGTGTCGCGTGGCGTGACCGGACCGCTCGAACTGCGTCCGGACCTTCGTCACAACCCGGTCGACTGACCTGTGCAGGCCCGGACCCGCTGACCCATGATGGGCCTCGCATGACCAGCATCGACCTGACCAGCGCGTCGTTCACCGTGGTGATCCCCGCGGTCGACGAGGAGGAGCGCGTCGGTGACGTGGTCACCGAGTCGTTCCGCGGTGGCGCCGAGCGCGTCCTGGTGGCAGAGGGCGGCTCCACCGACCGCACTGCCGAGGTGGCCGCCGCAGCCGGCGCCGAGGTCGTCCTGGTGTCGTCGCTCGCGCCCGGCGGACCGTCGCTCGGCAAGGGCGACGCCCTCTGGCGGACGGTCGCCCTGGTCGACAGCCCGGTCACGGTGTTCCTCGACGGCGACCTGTTCATCGACGGCACCGACTTCCTGCCCCGGCTCCTCGCGCCGCTGCTCGACCCGGACGTCATGCTGTCCAAGGCATCGTTCGAGCGGGTGCGTCCGGCCGGAGTGCCCCGTGACCCGGGTCGCATCACCCAGCTGGTTGCCCAGCCCCTCCTCGGGCTGCTGCACCCGGACCTGGCGTCGATGTTCGAGCCGCTCTCCGGCCAGGTTGCGGCGCGGACCGACGTGCTCCGACAGCTGTCGTTCGAGGTCGACTACGGCCTCGAGATCGGGATGCTGCTCGACGTGGTCGACCAGTACGGGCCGACGGCCGTGGCCCATCCGGACTGCGGCGTGCTCGGCCACCTGTCGCAGACCGAGTCGGCGCTCGGCGCCATGTCGGCGCAGGTCATGTCGGCGGCGCTGCGTCGCGTCGAGGTGTTCGCGCCGGGCGACACGCGCCCACCGGCGCGTCCGCCCCACGGACTGCCCACCACGTAGCGACCGGTCCCCCCCCGTCCTCGGAAATGGTTCAAGTGGTGACCCCCAGATCACCGAAGAACCTTCCAGCAACCGGGAGGAAGCACCGAGGTGTCGGAACCTGCAGGCGGCAACGTCGCGAACGAGAGTGAGCAGTCGGGCAGGTCGGCCGAGGCTGCGGTCCGGCATGACCGCCGCCTGGCACTGGTAGCCGGACTTGCCGCCGTGACCGCCGCTGCCTGCCAGCCCCTTCGCCCGGCGATCGGCGCCCCTCGACGCGGGTCGGGCTCAACTTCGCCGACGACGGTGCGTCCGACCACCACCACGACGGTGCGGCCGACCACCACGACGTCGACCACCACGACGACGGTGCGTCCGACCACCACGACGACATCGACCACCACCACGACGGTGTCTCCGACCACGACGACCGTGCCGGTCCCGCCGGCGGTGGCGGTGCCTGCGGACCCGAGGCACGTCGCCCGACGCCTGACGTTCGGCGCGACGCCGGCGCTGGTCGCCGAGGTCGAGCAGCTCGGCTCTGCAAAATGGATCGACCGGCAGCTGGCGCTCGCTCCTGGCGTCGACGCAGCGCTCGACGCCCAGCTGGCGTTCATGTACCCGTACTCCCGGCGCTCGGCGGCCGACATCGCGCTCAGCGCGGAACCCTGGCGGATCGCGTACGAACTGCCTGCAGCCACCGTGGTGAGGTCGGTCTGTGCCCAGCGGCAGGTCTTCGAGCGGGTCGTCGGGTTCTTCTGGGACCACTTCAGCGTCGACGTCACCAACGACCGGTGCCAGTTCCAGTGCGCCGACTACGACGAACAGATCATCAGGGCGAACGCGTTCGGCAGGTTCGAGACACTGCTGCTCGGCGTCGCGAAGTCGGGCGCCATGCTGCAGTACCTGGACCAGGCCACCAGCCAGGCCCGCGGCGGCCGGATCCCGAACGAGAACTTTGCCCGGGAGCTGATGGAGCTCCACACGGTGGGGTCGGACGCCGGCTACTCCGAGGCCGACGTCACGGCCGTCGCTTACCTCTTGTCGGGCTGGGCGCTGCCGCACCCCCACGCCTCGTTCACGTTCATGCCAGGACTGCACTGGCTCGGCCCGTTCGTCGATGCACGTCGTTCCGTCCTGGGGTGGACACGGGGAGCGCTGACGGGCCTGGCAGCTGGCGAGTCGTTCATTCGTCACCTCGCCCACCACCCGGCGACGGCGCGGCGACTGGCCCACGGCCTGGCGGTGAGGTTCATCGGCGAGCACGTCACGCAGAGCGACCTGGTCGTCCGACAGGCCGCAGCCGCCTACCTCGACAACGACACGGCGATCGTGCCGATGCTGCGGGTGCTGCTGACGTCGCAGGCCTTTGCCGACTCGTCCCGGCGCCGGGTCCGGCGTCCGTCCGAGCTGCTCGCTGCGATGGTGCGGGCAACCTCTGGGACCACGTGGCGAATCGCAGACCCCACCGAGGCGGAGAGGTCGAAGTGGCAGATCGCAGGCCTGCTGACACCGCTGGCGAACCGTCCCCACTCCTGGCCGGACCCCAACGGCTATCCGGACGCTGACGAGTCGTGGGTCGGCGTCGGCGCGCTGATCGCCCGGTGGAACATGGGCACGGCCATGGCGGTGGGCGCCGTTCCCGGGTTTCCGGTCGAACCGCTGGAACTGGTGTCGTGGTCGGCGGGACCGACGCTTGGCGACTGGTTGACCGCGGCAGCGAACCGGTGCGACGTCGCCCTGGACCCGGCGTCTCGCACCCGCTACCTGTCCAACGTGGGGCGGAGGTCGTCTGACCCGCTCCCCGGCATCAGCGAGCCCTGGGTGTACCACCGCCTGCTCGCGATGTTGCTGCAGACGCCGGACGTCCAGGTCCACTAGGGGAGTGTGAGCGAAATGTCGTCGACCCAGTCGAACCCTGTCCACGTTGCTGGCCAGCCCGTGCCGGGCGGTCCCGGAGAAGGGATGAGCCGTCGAGGGTTCCTTGCCACGTCGGCCGCTGCCGCCGGGTCCGCCACGCTGCTGGCCGGCACGGGACGGCTCGCCGGTGCCACGGTGCGGCCCCAGGGCCAGCGGCTGGTCGTGGTGTTCCTGCGGGGCGGAGCTGACGGAATGTCCGTCGTGGCCCCGGTCGCCGACCCCAACTACTCGTTGCTGCGGCCCAACATCGGTGTCCGGACAGCCTCGGCACTGCCCCTCGACGGCGTTGCCGCCGACCGGCGGTTCGCGTTCCACCCAGCGGCCCGACGACTGGCCGGGCTCTACCGCGCCGGGAAGGTCGCGGTCGTCCCGGCGGCGGGACTGCCCATCCGGACCCGAAGCCACTTCGACGCCCAGGCGGCGATGGAGGACGGGAGCTTCGCGGCGCGTGACGTGCAGCGCGGTTGGGTCGGCCGTTGGGTGAGCGGCACCGCCCTGGCGGGCGACAGCCCGCTCCGCGCAGTGGCGATCGGCGACGGTCCACCTGCGTCGTTCCGAGGCGCAACGTGCATGAGCGCGACCAGTCTTCGCAGCCTCTCGCTCCTTTCGTGGGGTCCCCCTCGGGAACACGTGGCCGCCCACGCCGAGCGGCTGTACGCGGGGCAGGGCGTCCACCCGTTGCTGGCGGCCGCGGTGGCACCGACCCTGACGACGCTGACCAGCCTGTCGGGCGTGGGTGACGGAGCTCCTCCCGCCGGGTGGCCCACCTCCGAGGCGGGCGTCGGCCTCTGGCCGGTGGCGCGACTGATCGAGATGGGCATGCCCGTCGAGGTGGCGCACGTCGACGGTGGCCATTGGGACCAGCACAACGACATGGGTGCGCCCGACGACCCTGCTGGCCAGATGTCCAAGGCGGTTGCTGGCCTTGATGCCGCGATCGGCTCGTTCTTCGACCGGATCGGGCCCGAGGCCGACCGGACGACCATGGTCGTGATGACCGAGTTCGGCCGCCGAGCGGGCGAGAACTCGTCGGGCGGGACCGACCACGGCACTGCGGCCGCCATGTTCGTCATCGGTGGCGGGGTCCAGCCGGGCGTCAAGGGGACCTGGCCAGGTCTCGCCGCCGCGGAACTCGTGGAGGGGGACCTGCGCACCACGGTCGACTACCGCCAGGTGCTGGCGGAGGTCGTGTCCCGACGGATGGGGGCCGACAGCATGATGCTGGACGCGGTGTTCCCGCGGCTCCGGACGTCCCCCGCCGACTGGGTCGGCGTCTGCACCTAGCCGTCGAGGGGAAGCTCGGTCTGGCTGGCCCAGCCGTTCAGGTAGGCCTGCACGTCGTCGGTCGGGTCCACCGACTCGGTCGCTGCGCTGCAGTCGGGCGCTGCGTCGTACCCGGCGACCGTCTCGGCCGGCGGGACCTCCTTCACGCCGTGCACCGTGCCGTTGGTGCAGGTCGGCACGTTGAGGTTGACCACGCCGATCACGTCCATGTCGCGGGCCAGGAGCTGCTCTCGGTGCTGCTCGACCCACAGCACCGCCAGCCGCGCGCCGTTGGCGAAGTCGGCCGGGCTGCCCTTGCCCTGGCTCACTGCGAGGGCAGGGATGCCGGCCTGCGCCGCGGCGCGGGCGGCTCCGACCGTGCCCGAGATCGCGGTGAGCGGACCCAGGTTGGCGCCGTCGTTCACGCCGGACACGACGACGTCCGGCTGGGGGCCGTTCTCACCGAGCGCAACTGCGACGGCATCGGCAGGGAACCCGTCGACCGCGGTCGCGGGGTAGCCGCCGAGCGTCGTGGCGCCCGAGGCGCTCACGCTGCCGTCGGTCACCTTGCCGCCGGAGCCGCTGCGGTTCTGCGACGGCGCCACCACCGTGACCTGGGTGTTGGGCAGCGCCCTGAGCGCGTCGACCAGCACGGCGATCCCGGGCGCCTGCACGCCGTCGTCGTTGGTGACCAGGACCCTGAGCACCTGACCGCCGGGCGCCGCGGTGGTCGTCGCTGCCTCGGGCTCGGTCGTCGACGTGGTGGTCTGGCGGGCCTCGGTCGTGGCGGTGCGCCCGGTGGTCGTGGTCGGCGATGCGTCGTCCTTGGCCCCGCAGGCTGTGCCCAGAAGGGCCACGGTGGCGACCACGACGGCGAGCGCGCCGTGCCGTGCCGTGCGGGCACGGGGCTGGTCGCGGCAGGTCCTCACCGTCGCATGGTGCCATGCGGTCCTGCTGACGTGGCGCCGCGGTTGTTCGTTTGGGGTGTCCGCGCCGCAGACTGCACCCGTGACTACCCCCGAGACGCGTGACCTGCTGGTGATCGGCGGCGGACCTGCCGGCGCCGCTGCGGCCATCCGCGCGGCGCGCGGCGGGGCCCGGGTCACGGTGTTCGAGAAGGCCCAGCAGGGCCGGGACAAGATCTGCGGCGACGGCCTCACACCGCGTGCGGTGCGTGCGCTCGACGAGCTGGGCGTGGACCTGTCCGACGCCCACCGGATCGACGGCCTGCGCATGGTGGCCAACCGGACGGTCCGCCAGCT
>CAJANQ010000314.1 GCA_903941145.1 uncultured Actinomycetes bacterium | reverse complement strand
GGTGCAGTCCCCCGTCCTCGTTACAAGGATGCTGGAGTTCAGCCGTTGATGGTGAACGCCGTCTCGACAGCGGCGTCCTTGTTGCCGACCGAGGTGTTGGTGACCCGCACGTAGCAGGTGGTCGCCTTGAGGATGCCGGCCGGAGCGGTGTCGCCGGCGGCGAAGCAGCCCCAGTTGAGGTCGCCCGAGGGCTCAGCGCCACGGAAGACCTCGAAGGTCACCGAGCCGTTGCCCGAAGCGGTGCCGTTGGGGTTGAGCTCCGACAGCGGCGCGCAGTCAAGCGCAGAGGTGAAGGTGGCGTCGGAGTTCGACTTCACGCACAGGCTGACGAACATCAGCCGGTTCGGGGTCTGGCCGGTCCAGTTGACCGTCACGTTGGCGACGCCAGGGTTGTCGGCGACGGTGACGGCGATGGGCGTCCCGGGCACGTTGATGCTCGGCACCTGCGGGATCGTGGTCGTGGTGGTCGACGTGGTGGTCGACGTGGTGGTCGTAGTCGGCGCCTCCGTGGTGGTGGTCGTCGCCTCCGTGGTGGTGGTCGTCGCCTCCGTGGTGGTGGTGGTCGCCTCCGTGGTGGTGGTGCTCGAGTTCGGGTCCACCGTGGTGGTCGTGGTCGTGGGGCCAACCGGCGCGGGCGCGCAGGCGCTCACACCGAGGCCAAGGGCAGTGGCGAGTCCGATGGACACGACTGCTGCCGTGTGCCGGAACTGTCGGGTCTTCATTGAGGTCCTCCGAGGCGGATTGGGGTGCACCTTCTGCGGAGCACATTGCTGTTGTACTCAGGGCGAACGACAACGAGGGAGCGACGAAGGCAACAGAAAGTGAACTTCAGTCGAACCGGTCTCCAGGTCCTGGGACCGAATCTGGTCGTACCTGATGCGGCTCTTGGCCTACCGGGCGCCGCCGAAGCGGGACGACGAAGGGCCGGTACGATCGCAGGGCCGGCACCGCCGGACTGGGAGGTACCTCGATGACGACCCGCCACACCGGCCTGAAGGCCGCGCTCATAACGGTCGTGATGTTCGCCGTTGCCGGCGCCGCGCTGTTCGCGTGCGGCGGCAAGGACACCGCCGGCCCCGAGGTCACCTCGGCGCCCCGTCCGACGACGACCACGACCGATGCCGGGGACCTGGACCTGCCGGACATCACGATCCCTGACTTCACGATCCCGGACGAGGTGGGCGACACCGTCGGCCAGATCAGCGACTGTTCGGACGTCGTGCTCGCCTACACGCAGCTGGCCATCACGGTCCTCCAGGGAGAGGGGGCGCAGGCCCAGGTCGACGAGGTGCTGGCCAAGGTGAAGCCCAAGGTCCCCGCCGACCTCCAGGACGACCTGAAGGTGGTCGGCGACGCCTACGCCAAGGCCGCGAAGGCCGGGATCGTGAAGGCGCCGCAGGTCCTGGACGAGCCCGGCTTCCGGAAGGCCAACAAGGCGATCGGCGACTGGCTCTCCAAGGAGTGCGGCGTCGACCTGAGCGGCAACTGACCCGTGCTGCCGGCCCGGCCCCTAGGAGCTCGGGCCGAACATCTCGGCCGCCCACTTCTCGAACCCGTCCTTGTACTGGGGCTCGGGCGGAGGTGACGGGAGCGACGGATCCTCGGTTACGACCTCGTCCGGCGCGTCGGCCACCGGCTCGGCCTGTTCCTCCGGCGCCTCCGCAGTACCGGGCGGCGGAGCGTCCATGTCGAACTGTTCGTCCGAGGGACCCTGCGGCACGACCTCAGCGTCGGGCGGCAGCACCTCGGTCGGCGAGATCGCACCGGGTGTGAACGGCGGCGGCGGAGCAGCAGTCGCACCTCGGTCGACGACGTCCTCAGGCGACGGCGCTGGAGCCTCGACCGGGCCGGGCGGACCCGTGGTCTCCTCGCGGCGGGCGCGGCGGAGGGTAGCGAAGTGCCAGACCACGACCAGGACGAGGAGGGCCAGGAGGGCGACGACACGTGGGTCAGAACCGGTGCCCGACGGCTTGAGGAAGAAGATGCCGACCGCAGCGAGCGCGAGCACGCCGAAACCAACGAGTCGGATCCGTCGCATCTGCTCACCTCCACCCTGGCCGGTCGGACGGGGCGAGCGTACCTAGACGGCCACCGGCGTGACGGCGAACTCAGCGCAGGACGTAGCGGGGTGCCGGCGGACGGGAGCCCGCGCGGATCCACGACCGGTCGGTCCACGCCGGGGCCAGGTCGTACTGGGCCGCCAGCTGCCGGGCCCGGACCCGCAGCAAGTGGTCGTCACCGGTCTCGACCGCCGCGACCTCGCGACCGGCGTGGTCGACCGAGACCACCGTCAGCTCCACCGACCCGTCCTGCAACGGACTGATGAAGAGCTCGACGACCTGTTCTGTGATGCGCCCCGTCAGCATGTGTCTGGTCCCCCTGCGGCGTCGTTCGCCGTGGACCAGTGTTGCGGCCACAGGGCAGATCCGGAATGGGGAAAACCCCCTCCCAGCAACCGGTCCGGGGGCCACCGTTCGGAGTTCACCGGAAGTTCGCCCATCAGCCCTGCCGAACCTCGGTCCTCACACGCGATGCTGCCAGCGTAGGTATGCCTAGCCGCTGGGCGTCCTCGAACTGCCATGTCCTTGCACTCGATCGACGACCTCCCCATCGACCTCCAAGGCACGGCCCGTCGTCTTGCGGCAGTGCTTGCACCGGAGTTCGAGGGGACCGTCGGTAGAGCCACGGTGGAGCGACTGGTGGTGGAGTCGATCCAGCAGGTGCTGCCCGGGGACGACCTCCACTCACTGGGGGCGCAGGTGGAGTCAGAGGCTCGCGCCATGCTCACGTCGGCCGCGTCCTCCCGACCCGTGGCGACCACCCCCAAGGTCGTCTTCCTCTGCGTCCAGAACGCCGGCAGGTCCCAGATGGCCGCCGCCTGGGCCGACCAGCTCTCGGGCGGCCTGGTGGACGCCGAGTCCGCCGGCTCTGCACCGGCCGACGGGGTCCACCCGAACGTGGTGGCTGCCATGTCCGAGGTCGGCATCGACCTGTCCTCTGCGGCACCATCACGATGGAGCGAGTCGATGCTCCACTCGGCCGACGTGGTCATCACGATGGGGTGCGGCGACGCCTGCCCGGTCGTCCCCGGCGTCCGGTACCTCGACTGGGACGTCGTGGACCCTCAAGGGGCTGACCTCGACACTGTCCGTGCGGTGCGTGACGACCTGCGGCAGCGGGTCGACACCCTCCTCGGCGTGCTCAACACGGCCCATGACTGACGGAGACAG
>CAJANQ010000313.1 GCA_903941145.1 uncultured Actinomycetes bacterium | reverse complement strand
CCTAACTGCAGCTGGCCCGGTAGAACCATCCCGACCTGCACCCGGACGGCGCCCCCCGCAGCAGGGCCGAGCGCCGCATGCAGGAGGTCAACGAGGCGTGGGCCGTCCTGTCCGACCCGGACCGCCGGCTGGCCTACGACCGCCGGATCGGCCTGGTCGAGGGCGACCCCGCCGACGGCCCGCTGATAGTGCGACCGTCCACCGAGTTCACCCCGTTCTTCGAGGTCGACGAGGACGACGACGACTCCTGGCGCTTCGAGCCCGACGAGTACGACCCCCGCACCGCGGTCGGCCGTGGGCTCTCGTTCGCCCCGGTCCTGTGCGGCCTCCTCGGGTTCGTCACCATGGTCGGTGCCGTCATGCTCAACGTGCGGCAGCTGTTCGCCGTCGCCGTCGGCCTGTTCGTGCTGTCCGGGCTGCTGTTCGTCGGTGTGCCCGTCGTGGCGATGTTCAAGAGCCAGCTGCACGAGAACCGGCCCCCTGGCCCGCGCCGCTAGCGTCTCGCCCCGATGGCTACCTACCTCGACGCGATCGTCGACGCGCACCGCACCGCCGCCGCCGGCGACACCCGCTCCACCGACTCGCTCGTCGAGGACTGCGCGTCGCTGCCGCCCGCCCGTGGGTTCGTGGCCGCGCTCGCAGCCGGCACCGAGCTGGCCGTCATCGCCGAGGTGAAGCGCCGCTCGCCGTCCAAGGGGCCGCTCCACCCGGACCTGGACCCCGCTGCCGTGGCTGCCTCCTACGAGGCCGGCGGCGCGTCGTGCCTCTCGGTGCTCACCGACGGCCCGGCCTTCGGCGGTTCGCCCGAGGACCTGGCGGCGGCCCGCGCCGCGGTGTCGCTCCCGGTGATCCGCAAGGACTTCACCGTGTCGGCCAACGACGTCTGCGACGCCCGCCTGATGGGGGCGGACTGTGTGCTGCTCATCGTCGCGGCGCTCGACGACGCCGAGCTGCGCGACTTCTCGTCACTGGCGCGCCAGGTCGGCCTGGACGTCCTGGTCGAGGTGCACGACGAGGCCGAGCTCGAGCGTGCGCTCGCCGCCACCGACCCGGCGATGGTCGGGGTCAACCAGCGCGACCTGGTGACCTTCCAGGTCGACACGGCCCGTGCCGTGCGCGTGGCCGGCGTGATGCCCGAGGGCGTGGTGCGGGTGGCCGAGTCGGGGGTGACCGGACGTGACGACGCGCTCGCCCTGGCCACGGCCGGCTACCACGCCGTGCTGGTGGGGGAGCACCTCGTCACCGCCGACGACCTGGCGGCGGCCACTGCGGCGCTCCGGGTGCCGCGCCGCTGAGCAGCCCCGCAGGACCGCAGCTCAGGTACTTGCCGCGGCCCGCTGCGGACCGGTCGGTAGCCTCGGCGACGTGTTCGTCAAGATCTGCGGCATCACCAACGAGGAGGACGCCCTGATGGCGGTCGCCCTCGGTGCCGACGCCCTCGGGTTCGTGCTGGCCCCGAGCGCCCGTCAGGTCACGATGGGCACGGTCCGCGACATCGTCCGGCGGCTGCCGCCCGACGTCGTCACCATCGGCGTCTTCCGCGACCAGGCACCGCAGACCGTCATCGACACCGTGCTCGAGGCGGGACT